>NZ_JBVHVT010000077.1:0-43902 GCF_055564695.1 Streptomyces sp. NPDC029014 | reverse complement strand
CCTCCCCTCCCCCCCCCCCCCCCCCCCCCCCCCCCCCCCCTCCCCCCCCCCCCCCCCCCCCCCCCCTCCCCCCCCCCCCCCCCCGGGGCTCAGCCGGCGAGTTCCCGGCGGAAGAACTCCAGCTCCAACGCCATGAGCTTCTCCCGGGTGCCGTCCGGGGTCATGTGCGTGACCCCGGGCAGGGCCAGCAGTTGGTGGGGGCGGCCGGCGTCCGTCAGCGCCCGGGACAGGCGCAGGGTGTGCGAGGGGTGGACGTTGTCGTCGGCCAGGCCCGTCATCAGCAGCAGCGGCCGGGTCAGCTTCGGGGCGTCGGGGATCAGCGAGTCCCGCTGGTAGACCTCCGGGTGCTCCTGGGGCAGGCCGAGGTAGCGCTCGGTGTACGCGGTGTCGTAGTGGCGGAAGTCGGTGGGGGCGGCGCCGGCGGCGGCCGCGTGGAAGACGTCCGGGCGGCGCAGCACGGCGAGTGCGGACAGGTAGCCGCCGTACGACCAGCCGCGCACCCCGACCCGGCCGAGGTCGAGGTCGCGGTGGCGGGCGCCGAGCGCCTGCAGGGCGGCGACCTGGTCCTCCAGGGTGACCTCGGAGAACCCGCGGTACATGGCGTGGGTGAAGGCGGGGGAGACGTACGGGGTGCCGCGGTTGTCGACGGTCACCACCGCGAAGCCCTGGTCGGCCCACCACTGGCGGTGCTGCCAGCGGCGCGGCTCGGCGCTGACGTCCTGGAAGCCGGGGCCGCCGTACCCGTCCACGAGCACCGGCAGCCGATGCCCGGTGACGTGGCCGCGGGGCAGCACCAGCGCGGTGGGCACCCCGTGCTCGGTGACCCGCTCCAGTACGGGAGCCACCCGCCAGGGCAGCGGCGCCGCGTGGTCGGCCGGGGTGAACTCGCGCCCGTCGGGGGTGCGCACGGTGCGGCGTACGCCCTCGCGGCCGGCGGCGGTCAGCAGCAGTGTCCCGGCGGAGGCGAGGACGGAGTGCACGGTGGGGACGTCGGGGTCGTCGGCGAGCACGTCGAAGCCGCCGGTGTCCGGGTCGATCAGCAGCACCTGCTGCTCGGCGGGGTCGCGCAGCCCGGCCTCGACCAGCAGCCGGCCCTGGTGGACGCCGGCGAAGCAGCGGACCTGGACGCCGTCGCCGGTGAGCGGGCGGCCGTCGAGGGCCAGGGTCCGGGCGGCCCCGCCGGCGGTGTCGGCGGCGGTGAGCATGCGCCCGTCGGGGAGCCGGGCCGGGGTGCCGGGCAGCAGCGGGTCGACCCACTGGGGGTGGGTGGTGCGCGACAGCTCCCGCGTGCGGCCGGTGGCGGGGTCGGCGCCGAGCAGCAGGACGCACCTCTGGAGCCGGTCCTGGACGGTCAGCAGGACCTCCTCGGACGACTCCCAGGAGGCGTCGGAGACGTACGGGAAGCGCTCGGCGTCCCAGTCGAGCCGGACCCGGTGGCCGCCCGGCCCGAGGACCCACAGTTGGACGTCCGCGTTGGGCCCGCCCGCCTCGGGGTACGCGAAGTCCTCGGGCGGCAGCTCCGGGTGCGCGGGGTCGGCGAAGTGGCGCCGCTGGAGGGCGGTCTCGTCGACGCGGGCGGCCAGCAGGGTGACCCCGTCGGGGGACCACCAGTGGCCCCGGGAGCGGCCGAGCTCCTCGGCGGCGGCGAACTCGGCGACGCCCCAGCGGGCCCCGTCGTCGGGGCTGACCCGCCCGCCGGGGGCGGTGTACAGGGCGTCGTCGGTGACGTAGGCGATGCGGGAGCCGTCGGTGTTGGGGCGGGGGTCGAAGGCGGGCCCGGCGGCGGGCACCTCTCGGGGCTGCCGGGCACTTCCGGCGGCGGCTCCGGCCCCGGCGGCGGCCGGCTGCGCCTCGGCCGCGGCCCCGGCGGCGGCCGGCTGCGCCTCGGCCCCGTACGCGACGGTGAACAGCCGCCCGTGGAGGGCGAAGACGGCGCACCGCCCGTCGCCGGAGAGCGCGTACGAGCCGATCCCGGCGGCGGTGAGCCGTGTCCGCTCGCGCAGCCGCCGCTCGGCGACGGGGAGCGGGCCGGATCCGGGTCCGGGGGCGAGTTCGCGCGGGTCGGCGAGCTGGGTTTCGGCGCCGGTGGCGGTGTCCAGGATCCAGAGGGAGTCGTGGGCGTCGGCGGGGCCGGAGGAGCGCAGGAACCAGAGCAGCCGGCCGTCGTCGCCGAAGGAGAACGCACGCGGGGCGCCGTACGTGAAGCGGGCCGTACGGGCGGAGAGCCTGAGGAAGTCGTCCATGGACGGCAGTGTGCCATGTGAAATGGCACACTGCACACGCCCTACGAGCCGTACGAGCCGTACTCCATTGGAGTGGTGCACCGGTGGGAGCAGGTTTAGCGTCGGGAGCGTGGACGCGAACGCTTCGCCGACCGGCAAGTGGACCGACGGCGCGGTCCGCGGGAACGGGAGCGGGCTCGCACTCTTCGTCATCGGCTCGTGCCAGCTCATGGTCGTTCTCGACATCACCATCGTGAACATCGCGCTGCCGCACATCCAGACCTCGCTCGGCTTCTCCACCGAGAGCCTGTCCTGGGTCGTGAGCGCCTACACCCTCGCCTTCGGCGGGCTGCTGCTCCTCGGCGGCCGCACGGGCGACATCCTCGGCCGCAAACGGGTCTTCGTCTTCGGCGTCCTGCTCTTCGGGCTGGCCTCGCTGCTCGGTGGACTCGCCCAGAACGAGGCCCAGTTGCTGGGCGCCCGGGCGCTCCAGGGCGTCGGCGGGGCCGTCGCCTCCCCGACCGCGCTCGCCCTGATCACCACCACCTTCCGCGAAGGACCCTCCCGCAACCGGGCGTTCGGCGTGTTCGCCGGGGTCTCCGCGGCCGGCGGCGCGATCGGGCTGCTGGCCGGCGGCGTCCTCGTCGAATGGCTCGACTGGCGCTGGGTGCTCTTCGTCAACGTCCCCATCGCCCTGGTCGTCGGCACCCTCGCCACCAGGGTCCTGCACGAGTCCGCGCGCCGTCCCGGGCACTTCGACCTGGCCGGCGCCCTGCTGTCCACCGTCGGCATGGTCTCGCTCGTCTACGGGTTCATCCGCGCGGCCCAGGACGGCTGGCGCGACCCGTTCACCCTGGCCTCCTTCGGCACGGCCGTGGTCCTGCTGACCCTGTTCGTCATCAACGAACGCCGCTCGGTCCAGCCGATCACCCCGCTGCACATGTTCGCCGACCGCAACCGGGCCGGCACCTACGGGACCATGCTCTTCCTCGCCTGCGCGATCTTCGGCATGTTCTTCTTCCTGACCCTCTTCGTGCAGAACGTGCTGGGCTTCAGCCCGCTCCGGGCCGGGCTCGCCTTCCTGCCGGTGAGCGTGATCATCGCCATCGCCGCGGGCGTCACCTCGCGGCTTCTGCCCGCGTTCGGGCCGAAGCCCTTCATGGTGGGGGGCGCCCTGTCCTGCTCGGTCGGCCTGGGCTGGCTGACGCAGATCGACGTCCACTCCGGCTACTTCGGCAGCATCTTCGGCCCGATGCTGTTCTTCGGCCTCGGCATGGGCCTGCAGTTCGTGTCCCTGACCCTGATGGCGCTGTCGAACGTCGCCGAGCGCGAGTCGGGCGCGGCGTCCGGCCTGCTCAACACCACCCAGCAGGTCGGAGGGTCGCTCGGCCTGTCCGTCCTCGTCACCGTCTTCGGCACGGCCAGCCGCAACGAGGCCCCCGCCCAGGTCGCGGACTTCATGGCCACCGCCACCCCGGCGCAGCAGATCGCGTTCCGGCGCACCGGCCGGCTCCCGGACCCGTGGGGCGACGTGGTCCTCACCGCGGGCGTCAGCGCCGCCTTCGTGGTCGCGACCGCGTTCACCCTGGTGGGGGCGGCCATCGCGCTGTTCGCCATCCGGGTCCGCCCGGCCGACCTCGCGCGCTTGAAGGGCCACCAGACGACGACCGCCGCCTGAACGTCCCCGAGCGCGTCCGCATGCGGCCGCGGGCGGCGTTCGCCACACTGGCCCTGACGTGAACGCTGACCCCGCACCGGCCGCCCCCGACCGGCCGGCGCGCCGCGACCGGCGGCCCGCCCTGCTGCCCCGGCCCGCGGCATGGCTGCCCCCGCTCGCCGCATGGCTGCTCTCCAACGTCGTCACCTGGCTGGTCGCGGCGGCCTCCGTGGCCGGCGACGGGTCCGCCGTCTCCTACTGGTCCACGGGGAGCCGCCGCCGCTGGGACTCCGAGCACTACCTGTCCATCGCCAGGACCGGCTACGAGTTGTTCCGGTGCAGGGAACGCCACCCGGACTTCCCCGACGTCCTGTGCGGGAACGTCGCCTGGTTCCCCGGCTACCCCATGGCGGTCCGGGTGCTGTCCGCCACCGGGCTCTCCTACGAGACCGCCGCCGTGGTCGTCACCGAGGCGGCGCTGCTCGGGATGTTCGCCGTGCTGTGGTGGCTGATGGGCGCCCGTCCCACCTGGTCCACCGGCCTCACCCTTGCCATCGGCGCGGTCTTCCCGGGCGGCGTCTACTTCCACGCGATGTTCCCGATCGCCCTCGGCACACTGGCGCTGCTGGTCTGCACCGCCGGGGTGAAGCGCGGCTCCTGGCCGCTGGCCGCCGCCGGCGGCTTCGTGGCCGCGGCCTGCCACCTGGTCGGCGCGGCCGCCGTCGTCGCCATGCTGCTGCTGAGCGCGTGCTTCGCCTGGCCCGGGGACACCCGGCCGGTGCGGTGCGCGAAGGCCGGGCTGTCGGCGGCCGTCGCCGCCTGCGGCGTGCTCTGGGCGAAGTGGCTGATGTGGCGGGCCACGGGCCGCTGGGACGCGTACGAGGCCATCCAGGCGTCCAGTTACGGGCAGGGCGGCCTGCGCCAGCCCTTCACCGAGATGCGGAAGTCCTACGACTTCCCGTTCGGCCACTGGTACACCCCCGAGGGGCGGCTTCCGTGGCTGGTCGACCACGCCCTCGCCGCGCACCGGCCCCAGTTCTGGCTCAACGCGGCCCTCGTCCTGCTCGTGGCCGCCGCGGCCGTGCTCCGGCTCGTCCGGGACCGCCGGCTCGCGGTCGAGGAGTGGGCCGCCCTGGTCCTGACCGTGGTGATCTTCCTGGTTCCGTTCTTCGCGGGCGCGGAGATGTCCTGGTACCGCAACCACGCGCAGATGTTCGTCGGGCTGGTGCTCGTCAAGGAGCTGCCCCGGTGGCTCCAGGCGGTACTGCTGGTGTGCTGCCTCGCCCAGTACGCCCTGCTGGGGGCGATGTTCTTCGCCGGGGTGCTGGTGTAGCCGGGGCGGGCGCCCCCGACGCTCAGCCGCTCAGGTCCGCGCGCAGGCGGGCCGCGTCCGTACGGGTGTTCATGGCGAGGGCCAGCCAGGAGCCGTCGGCGAAGGCGAGGTCCACCCGGGCCGGGCGGCGCCGCAGCCGGGGGACGCGGCGCAGGGCGCAGGCGGCGGCGTAGGCCTCGCGGGCCGCGTCGCCGCGGCCCCAGGGCGGCCGGACGGTGACCTTGCCCGGTTCCGCGGTGAAGGCCCCCGGCGGCGCCCCGGTCTCGGTCTGCCAGCGCGTCCAGTGGAACCCGTGCAGGGCCAGCGCGAGGCGGCCGGCCTCGCTGTCCCAGCCGCCGCTGCGGCCGGGGCCGTGCCACAGCCGCCCCAGCAGACGGGCGGCCCGCTCGAAGGGCTCGAGCAGGGCGGCCAGTGCGCCGGCGAGGTCGTCCGGCAGGGCGATCAGGAACCGGATCAGGCAGAACTCCGCGAGCCGCTGCAGCAGGTGCGGCCCGGCCGGGGAGCCGGGCAGTATCGCGCGGGGCGGCCTGCGCGCGTACGGGGACAGGCTCCCCAGGGTCTCCTCGCTCACCCGGCCCATGATCGCCGCAGACCGCGGCTACCCGGCCGTCCTCCGGATCCGGCAGCGCGTCGGGCCGTGGGTGCGCAGGGTGATCCCGGCGCTGACCGGGACCTCGGTGTCCACGGCCTCGACCTCGTACGCCCGCAGCAGCATCGCCAGCGCGATCACCGACTCCAGCATCGAGAAGTGCTGCCCGATGCAGGCGCGGGGGCCGCCGCCGAACGGGAACCAGGCGTAGCGGGGCCGCCCGGCCTCCGCCTCCGGGGTGAACCGGTCCGGGTCGAAGCGCTCCGGGTCCGGCCAGTACCGCGGGTTGCGGTGGGTCACCCACGGGGCCAGGATCACGTTCGAGCCCGCCGGGACGGCGTGTCCCCCGATCTCGGTGGCGTCGACGGCGCTGCGGCCGATGACCGGGGCCGCCGGGTAGAGCCGCATCGCCTCCTTGAGAACCTGGGTGAGGTACGGCAGCCGCTCCAGGTCGGCGGCCTCGGGCGTACGGTCGCCCAGGACGCGCAGGACCTCCTCGCGGGCCCGTGCCTGGTGCTCGGGGTGCCGGCCCAGCAGGTGCAGGGAGAAGGCGAGGGAGGTCGCGGTCGTCTCGTGCCCCGCCAGCAGGAAGACCAGCACCTGGTCGCGCAGCTCGGCGGCGTCGAACTCGCCGTCCTGCGTGCTGCCGGCGGCGGACAGCAGGCTCAGCAGGTCCTCGCCCGCGCCGGAGCCGGTGCCCGCGGTGCGCCGCTCGGCGATGATCCGGTCGCAGACGGCGTACAGCTCGTCCATCGCGGCGGCGGCCCGCCGGTTGCCGGGCGTGGGCCAGTTCCGCGGGACGTTGGCGGGGGAGTAGCCGCGACGCAGCACGTACTCGGTGATGACCGGAAAACACCGGTCGACGACGTCGACGGTCGCGTCCACGTCGGTGCCGAAGAGGATGCGGGCGACCGCGCGCAGGGCGAGCTCCATCATCTCGTCGGAGACGTCGACGATCCCGCCGGGGGCCTGCTCCCACGCCGTGAGCGTGGCCTGCGTCTCCTCGGCGACGGCGCCGGCGTAGCCGTCCACGCGCCGCTTGGTGAACAGGGGCTGCACCAGCCGCCGCTGGCGCAGGTAGTCCTCGTCCTGGCTGGTGAGCAGGCCGTTGCCGAAGGACTCCCGGAGCTCCTGGTAGAAGGTGTTGTCCTTGCGGAAGTTGGTCGACTGGGCGGCCAGGACCTGCTGGGCGCCCTCGGCGGAGAACACGCAGTACAGATCCGCCCGCAGCCCGGGCGGGCCCGCGGTGATGCGGACGACGTCGCCGTGCTGCGCCTGGGCGCGCAGGTAGGTGCCGAGCGAGTCCGATTTCAGGTCCAGCAGGGAGCCCAGCAGCGGGATCCCCTCGAGCGAGGGCACCTCCGCGCCGGGGCCCCGGCCCGCCCGCGCCTGCGATTCCACTGCTGCCATAGCCGCCGCCCCTCGACACCGTCACCGACAGGCCGATTCTGCACGCTCCCGCCCGGGCGGGCGAGGTCCGCCGGACCGTCGGGCCGAAACCGGCCAATCTCCAGTTCACCAGTTCGGGCTATTTGTCGCAGGCGATGCCGTCGTTGTCGCGGTCGAGGTTGCGGCTGTAGCCCGGCTGTCCGCGCCGGATGGGGGCCGCGCCCGCCGCCCTCGCCTCCGCGCAGCTCTTGTACACGACGGCGCCACCGCCCGACGAGCCGCCGGAACTGCCGGACCCGCCGGTCCCGCCGCCGGAGGCGGGCTTCGAGGCCGCCGGCTTCGGGGCGGACGGGGCGGGAGAGGTGGCCGGGGCCTTCGACGGCCGCAGCGTCGCGCCCGCCTGCGCGGGACAGGGCGTGCCGGGCGCCACCAGGGACAGTTCGACGGCCGTCGTCGCGGTGACCGGGCTCTGGGCGGCCGGGGTCTGGAAGCACACGGACCACTGGGCGCGGTCGGCGGCGAGCTGCACGTCGGCGTACGCGCTGCGCGCCTCGATCGGCGCGGTGACCAGCTTCCTCACGGCCGTCTCGGCGTCCGCGTACTTCTGCCCGACCAGCGACGGCATGACCGGCCCGGCCGCGCCCGGCGAGGGCGCCGCCGCGGGGGCGGCCGCGGACGGCTTGTCCGCGCCCTTGCCCTTCCCGGCCGGCGCGGGATCCTGGCAGCCGCCCACCAGTGCGACGACCGCCCCCACGGCCGCCACCACGGCAAACCCCCGACGTTGGAACATGACCGGCCCCCCGGATCGACGCTGTGCGCAACCGCCGCAGAGTACGCGCGCCTGCCGCCGCGGCGTGACGCCTTTTCAGGCCAGTCGTGGGGGCGTTGTCCGGCCGGGGCTCAGTCCCCCCAGTCCCAGGTGTCGAAGTACGTGGCGGTCCCGGTCCGGCGGGCCTCCATGGCGGCCTCCAACCGTTCGAAGTCCCGGGGCGGCATCAGGGCCCGCCACCGGTCGAGCGGCAGCGCCCGTACGTCGTCGTGCTCGGCCGGGTCCAGGGTGATGCGCCCGATCTGCTCGGCGGTGAGCCGGCCCCCGTCGAAGACGAAGCCGATCGAGCTGAGCGGCCACCGCCTGCCCGGCAGGCCGAAGACCGTGGCCAGGAGCCGCGGCGGGCCGCCGTGGACGATGCCGGTCTCCTCCCGGCACTCGCGCAGCGCCGTTTCCCAGGGCCGTTCGCCCTCCTCCATGCAGCCGCCGGGCCACTGCCAGGGGTGGGTGCGCGAGTACACCGCCCGCAGCTGCACCGGCCGCTCCTGTTCGTCGGTGAAGAACAGGCAGGCGAAGGCGGACGCCTTGGGCAGGGTCGCGGCGAACTCCTCGGGCGGCAGCCAGGCGGAGGTCACGCGCGGGGTCACGCGCCGGGGAGGGTGATCGCCTGGACGGGACAGGCCCGGGCGGCCTCCTTCAGCATGGGGTCGCCGCCGCCGTCCTCGCGCCCGGGAATCACCATCCCGAAGCCGTCGTCGTCGCTGGTGAACACCGTGGGCGCACGCAGAGCGCACTGGCTGCTGCCGATGCACACGTCGGTGTCGATCGTGATCCTGTCGGACATGGCCGGCCCTTCTGAGATCCCGGTGCACGCGGTCGCATGCGTGCTGCTCATGATCGCCGCCACGGTCCCCGGGACCGGTGAGTCGCCCCGACAATCACCCCTTCGGACGAGCTCCGGAGCCCCGCCCGGCGCCATAATCCGTGGGCGTCCGGAGGCGGCCGGAGCATACGATCGGCCGCGGGGGTGGTCGCGATGTGGCCGTGGCGCAGGCAGGGGAAGAGGGCGGAGGCGGGCGCGGAGCCCGACACCGTACGGTCGCCGGGACCGCCGGACCCGGAAGCCGACCCGTGGCAGGATCGGCTGAGCCGTTCGCCCGGAGTGCGCGCGGTCCGGCAGTGGTGGGCGCAGGCGGCCGAGCAGACCGATCGGATCGGCGAGGAGGCGTACTGCGAGCGGCTGGGCGAGCTGCTCTCGCAGCTGGCCCCCCGCGACTTCGCGGCGCTGGGCCTCGGCTGCAGCCGGCGGGTCGACCGCTCCTGCCGGGAGCCGCAGACCTGCTCGCTGGACCCCGTCCCGCCGCCGGCGGGCGAGCGGCCGGCGGAGCGTCACGGCCCGGTGGCCGGTGCGTGCAGCCGCTTCGTCGACTGCTTCACCCGTTTCGGGATCCGGGTCGCGTTCACCGCCGACGACCGGCACCGGGCGGTGGCCCTCCAAGGACCGTGGTCGCGGGTGATGCTGTGGGTGGACGGGGTCCGGGTGGAGGCGCCGAGCTTCCTGGACGAGGGCGGTTACTGGGTGGCCGACCGCTTCTTCGTCACGGAGACGGCCGGACCCGACGACCACCCGCTCCAGGGGCACGTCGGCATGGGCACGATCGCGATCCTCTCGCTGGCGATCCACGACGTCACCACCGCCACCACGCACGTCGTGGACCCCGAACCGCACCAGGACTGGTCCGACCCGGTTGCCGAGCTCCGCGACGGAGAGTGGCGCTTCTACCCGACCCTCGGGGCCCGTGACGCCGGCCGGCCCGACCGCATCCTCACCGCCCTGCCGAAGGCCGGTTGACCCGTGACGGAGGACGAGGACGTGATGTCCCGGGAGCGCGCCGTCGAACTCGTCGGATCCTTCCTGGAGGGGGAGCTGCCGACATGGCCGTGGAGCGGGCCGCCCCCGACGCCTGACCTCTACCACGTGGAGGAGCACAGCGTCGGCTGGCTCGTCTTCTGGCGCTCGGCGGAGCAGGCCCGCCGCGCCGCCGGGACCGGCAGGACCGGCAGCTTCGTCGGCGGCCACTACCTGGTGGACCGGTACGACGGGAGCATCCACTACGTCCCCGCCGTCTGGTGGGACGGCGAGGGCTGGGAGGACCAGTACCTCCGCCACAAGGGCACCCCGCGGCCCGATCCACTGGCCGCCGCGGTGCGCGCGCTCGTGGACTCCGCCGGGGCCGTGGCCGCGATGGGCCATCTGCGCAAGGAGGCCCCGCGGCTGGGCCTCCGGGAGGCGAAGGCCTATGTCGCGGCCGTCCGGGACGGCGCCGAACCGCCGGAGGAACTCGCGGACCTGACCCGCAAGGAGGACCCGTCGCCGCCCCCGCCCATCGAGACGGTGGCCGGCCCGGTCCGATAGCGGCCCCGGCTCCGTCAGCCGACCGTGCAGACGTACGACACGAGCCCCGCGGCCAGCAGCACTCCGATGCCGGCGACTCCGCCGCGGCGCCATCCGGGCACCGTGCACATGGCGACGAGCGCCGGTCCGATGCCCAGCAGCGCCAGGACCGCCGCGGACAGCTCCACGTACTCCTCCCGCGAGAACAGGGCGAGAACCGCCAGGGAGAACGTCTGCAGGAACACGCTGGCGGGGACGGTCGCCGCCCGGGGCCCGACGCCCAGCGGCCGCAGCGCGAAGAAGAACACGGCCAGGGCCAGGACCAGCCAACTGGCGAAGCCGGCGAACGGATAGGGCGTCAGGCACACCGTGGTGCTGTCCGCGCAGGACCGCTCATGCGACTCGATGGCCCACTGCCACAGGCCCGTCGCCCACCATCCGGTGAAGGCGCCGACGCCCGCCGCACCCGCCACCGCGAGGAACCGGCTCACGGCGAGCCGCCCTCTGACCGGGACCCGGCCGTCGTGGCCGCCGCCGCAGCGGCGCGCACCGCCGCGCAGATCCCGGCCACGTCGGCGTCCGTGGTGACGTACGGCGGCATCGTGTACAGCAGATCACCGAAGGGGCGCAACCACACCCCCTGCCGGGCGGCCGCCCGCGTCGCCGCGGCCATGGCGGCCTCGTCGAGGCGCTGGTCCAACTGCACCACGCCGATGGCGCCGAGGACACGGACGTCGCGCACACCGGGCAGCGCGGCTGCCGGGGCCAGTCCGTCACGCAGTCCGGTCCCGATCCGCTCGACCTCGCGCCGCCAGTCCTGCCCGAGCAGCAGGTCGAGGGAGGCGTTGGCGACCGCCGCCGCGAGCGGGTTGGCCATGAAGGTCGGCCCGTGGGCGAGCACCGGGACCTCGCCGCGCGAGATCCCCTCCGCGACCCGCGACGTGCACAGCGTCGCCGCCATGGTGAGGTAGCCGCCGGTCAGGGCCTTGCCGATGCACATGACGTCGGGCGAGACGCCGGCGTGTTCCGCCGCGAACAGCGCCCCGGTGCGGCCGAAGCCCGTGGCGATCTCGTCGAAGACCAGTAGGACGCCGTGTTCGTCGCACGCCTCCCGCAGCACCGTCAGGTAGGCAGGGGAGTGGAAGCGCATTCCGCCCGCGTTCTGCACCACCGGCTCGACGATGACGGCGGCCAGCTCGTGTGCGTGCCGGGCGATCAGCTGCCGTACGTGCGCCGTGTACGCCGCGTCCGGTGCGGCGTCGAATCCGGCCGGGGGAGCCTCGGCGAACACCTGCCGGGGCAGGGCGCCCGACCACAGGGCGTGCATACCGCCTTCCGGGTCGCACACCGACATCGGCTGCCAGGTGTCGCCGTGGTAGCCGCCGCGCCAGGTGAGCAGCCGCCGCTTGAGCGGCCGGCCGGCGGAACGCCAGTACTGGAGGCACATCTTGATCGCGACCTCGACGGAGACCGAGCCGGAGTCCGAGAAGAAGACGTGCTGGAGCGGCTCCGGGGTGATCTCCACGAGCCGGGCGGCCAGTCGGACCGCGGGCTCGTGCGTGAGCCCGCCGAACATGACGTGGCTCATCCGGTTCAACTGGGCCCGGGCCGCTGCGTTGAGCACGGGGTGGTTGTACCCGTGGATCGCCGACCACCAGGAGGACATGCCGTCGACCAGCTCGTCCACGTCGTCGATCGGCTCGGCGAGGCGGAGCCTCACCCCGGCGGCGGAGTCGACGACCAGCGGGTCCGTCCGTCCGGGCATGGGGCCGTAGGGATGCCACACGTGCTGCCGGTCCAGGGCCAGCAGCCGATCGGTGCCGAGGGGCTCAGACATGCGGCACCGGGTCCTTTCCCTGAGGGGGCGGGACGGTCAGTGCGCGCAGGAACACCTGGCGCAGCATCTCCGAGGTGTCGTAGTCGGTGGTCCCGGTGCCGTCGTCGTCCGCGGGGTCGGTGTGCATGTCACTTGGCCTTCGTGTCGTGGGTTCCGGGGCGGTCAGGGCCCAGGTGGGCGTCCAGCGCCGCCGTGATGATCTGGTCGAGCGGGTCGTGGTCCGGCGGGGCGTCCGGTGCCGTGGCGCCGAGGGCGAGTTGCAGGCTGCCCCACGCCCAGAGTTGGGCGATGCCGTGCAGGTTCGACCACAGGGCCGCGGCCGTGACGGCGGGGGGCGGGGGCGCGTCCGCCGCGCCGGGGCGGTTCCCGGCGCCCTGCTCCGCGCCGCAGCGGGCGACGAGGGCGACGACGCCTTCGAACATCGGGACCGTCGACTGGCGCAGCCGCCGTTCGCCCGAGGCGTGCTGCTCGCTGTCGAGCAGGTCGTGCCGGAACATCAGCTCGAACATGCCGCGCCGCTCCAGCGCGTAGCCGATGTACACCCGTGCGACGGCCCGCAGCTGGGCCCGCGGCGATGCCGTGTCGGCGACCGCGGCCCCGACCCGGGCCGCGAGGTCCTCGAAGCCGCGCCGGGCGATAGCGGACAGCAGGGAGTGGTGCGTGGGGAAGTACCGGCGCGGCGCCCCGTGCGACACTCCCGCCCGGCGGGCGATCTCGCGCAGCCCCAGCGACGCGGAACCCTCGGTCAGTACGAGCTCCACGCCGACGTCGACCAGCCGCTCCCGCAGGGAGCCCTCAGCGTCCATAGACACTGTCTACCAGCGGGAGGTAGACGGTGTCTACCCCGAAGTCGGCGCGGTGCGGTGCAGTCGGTCGGGAACGGACGCCGTGGCCGGGCACCATCAGGTCCGCGGCGGCCGGCACCCGCGGCCGGGAGGCCCGCAGTACGTCGCGGCGGCCACTCCCGAGCGCCCGCACCCACCCCGGGGTCACCGTCGAACCCGATGCCCTCTACCTCGGCGAGGGGCGGATCGCCACCGGTGCGGGCGCCGCCACCGGCGCCGACCTGTGCCTGCACCTGGTCCGGCGCGAGCGCGGAGCCGCCGTGGCCGACCACATCGCCCGGGACATGGTGCTGCCCTCGCGCCGCGACGGCGGGCAGGCCCCAGGACCTGGCCGTCCCCGTCCCGGAGGAGGGGCGGGGCGAGCGCCTCGCCGACGTGCTCGCCCGGGCTCGCGAGAACCTTGACGAGCCGCTCCCGGTCGCGGAACTCGCCCGGCGCGTCGTGATGGGCGAACGCTCCCTCGCCCCGGTCGCCCCGTCCGGCAGGGTGAGCCCGCGCACGACGCGCGTCATCCCCGGCGCCGGTGTCCGCGTCAGGCGTTCTGCAGGGCGGTGACCAGGCCGGCCACCAGCTGCGCGCGCTCGGCCATCGCCTCGACCACCACGTACTCGTGGTCGGCGTGGGCGCCGCCGCCCACCGCGCCGAGCCCGTCGAGGGTGGGTACGCCCAGGGCGGCGGTGAAGTTGCCGTCGCTGCCGCCGCCGACCGCCCGGCCTTCGAGGCCTGGCAGCAACTTCCTTGCCAGCGCGAAGAGTTCTGCGGACGCCGACTCGGGCATCGGGGGTCGGCCGATGGACCCCTCCACGGTGATCTCCGCCCCGTCGAGGTGCGGGGTCAGTGCGGCGAAGGCCGATTCGAGGCGCTCCTTCTCGTCGTCCGACTCCACCCGCACGTCGACGGTGACGGTGGCCTCGGCGGGGACGACGTTGTCCAGGGTGCCCGCGGCGGCGACGGTCGGCGTGACCGTGGTACCGATGCCGGGCCGGCCGAGCGCCGTGATGTCCAGCACCTGGTGCGCCGCCTCGACCAGGGCGTTGACCCCGGCGGCGGGTTCGAGGCCGGCGTGCGAGGCCCGGCCCGTGATCGAGACGTGGAAGGAGCCGCAGCCCTTGCGGCCGGTCTTCAGGCCGCCGCCGTCCGCGGCGCCCTCGACCACGAGCACCGCCCCGCAGGCCAGGGCCCGTTCCTCGATGAGGGCCCGCGAGGACCGGGAGCCGACCTCCTCGTCGGCGGTCACCAGGAGCTCCACGCCCGACCGGTCGTCGAGGGCGGCCAGCCCGTGCACGGCCTGCACCAGGCCGCCGAGCATGTCGAAGACCCCGGGGCCGGTCGCGTGCCCGTCCTCGACGGCGAACGGACGCCGCTCCAGGGTGCCGAGCGGGAACACGGTGTCGTGGTGGCCGAGGATCAGGACCTTGGGCTCGCCGCCGCCCGACCAGTGGACGTGCGGTCCGGCCTCGCTGTCGACGAGGACGGCGTGCCCGCCGAGACGGTGCTCGATGACGCCGGCGACGGCCTTCGCCGAAGCCGTCAGGGCATCGGGGTCGCGCGACGGCGACTCGGTTTCGACGAGCGTCCTGAGGTCCTCGAGCATCGCTTCCACACTCACACGGCCTGTCTTCTGCGTCGTCATGTGCGAAGCCTAATCCGCGCGCCCGTAGCGCGGCTCGAACGCCGCAGCGACCCGCAACGGGCCGCACGGCCGTGCGACGGCGGGGCGGGCCGCGGAAGTATCCGCCCCGGTTTCCCTGGTCGACGAGCCGCCCGCCCTCCGCCGCGAACTGCGCACCGCCGCACGTCGGTTGGACCTGACGCATTCCCGGACCGCGCCTCCCGCGACCCGTGCAGTATCCATAAAGATACGTGAGGAATACACCTGGGCAGTCGCGGTGAATACCCGTAACGTTTTTCCCGTCACCGACAGCTAAACGGGAGGTATTCCAATGATCTCGACCGTCAAGGCCAACGTCGTCACCGCCGTCGTGCACAACCGTGCCGTCGTCCACAACCGTGCGGTCGTCCACAACCGCGCCGTCGTGCACAACCGCTCGGTCGCCAAGTGACGGTGACCTTCTGAGGTCCTTCGACCACGGTCCCGGGTTCCCCCCGGGACCGTGGCCCTTTGTATAAGGAGTCATTTCCATGGGGGCTGAAATGCCGGCGGACGACACCGCTTTGGAACTCGTGGACGCCGAGATATACGACCTCGAACAGGATCTGTGCTTCCTCGCCACCCCGAACGGCGGGCAGTTCTACATTTCCGCCCCGCCGGCCGAGTTCCGCGCGTGGCTGGCGCGCTGCGACGGAACCAGGACCCGCAGCGAACTCCTGGCGGGAATGGCCCCCGAATACGCCGAAGTGCTCGACGTCCTGCGGCACGACGGCTGTCTGCGCCCCGCCGAGGCCGCCCTCGACGCCGAGCGGGCGGCGCGCGTGGCGCGCACCACGGTCCTCGTCACCGGCGCTCCGGACCTCACCGGCCCCCTCGCCCACGCCTTGGGCGCCACCGGCTACGCACACGTCGGGCCGGCCCCGGACGACCTGTCCGCCGTCGACGTCCGCGACACCGTGCTCGTCGCCGCCTTCTCGTACCCCGCCCACCGCGAACTGAGCCGCATCGACGAGCTGTGCGCCCGGCTCGGCCTGCGCTGGCTGCCGCTGCGCCACGAGCGCGGCCGGGCCGTCCTCGGTCCCGCCGTCATCCCCGGTGTGACGGCGGACTTCGCCGACGTGCTGGACCGCCGGCTCTCCGCGGCGCACGACCCGAGGATCGTCGAGGCCGTGCGGGCCGCGCCGCAGCCGGCCGGCCACCGGCTCCGCGCCGGCGACGTCCGCTGGACCGCGGCGCAGCTGGCCACCTGCCTGGAGCGCTGGACCACGGGCGAGGCCACCACCGTCGGCGAGGTCGAGCTCGACCCCCGCCGGTTCGGCCGCATCGAACGCACCGTCCTGCCGGTCCCGACGCGCCCGCGGCCCGTGGTGCGCGGCGACGCCGAGGCCGACCTCCTCGTCGACGACCAGGTCGGCGTGGTGACCGGCGTCCAGGAGCTGGCGCCCCGCCCCGGCATGCCCGCGCAGCTGCGGGTGTGCGCCGTGGACGTCGCCGACATGCGGCGCGTCGCGGACTGGCCCAACGACCGGCAGGCGTTCGGCACGTCCTGGACCGATTTCGACGCCGCCCGCCGCAGTGCCGTCGGCGAGGCGGTCGAACGCTACTGCGGCAGCCGACTGCCCGAGGACCGCCTCCGGTTCGGCAGCCACGCCCAGCTGCGCCGGGCCGGGGTGCCCGCGCTCGACCCGCGCCGGCTGCACCTGTACTCGCAGCGGCAGTACCGCAGCGAGGGCTTCCCCTTCGCGCCGCTGACCGTGGACGCGGAGTGCGCCTGGGTCGAGGGCCGCTCGTGGACGACCGGCGAGCCGGTGTGGGTGCCCGCCTTCCTGGTCGCACACGGAGAACACGACCCGGTCGCCTACTCCGACCCCCTGGTGGCCGGCGTGGCCTGCGGGGTGACCGAGGAGCACGCCGTCACCTCGGGGCTCGAGGAGGTGATCGAGCGCGACACCACCATGCTCTGGTGGGCCAACGCCGCCCGCCTCCCCCGGCTGCCGGTCCCCGACCGCATCCGCGGGCTGGTCGCCGACAGCGCGGACGCCTACGACATCACCCTCATCCACCTGGACAACGAGTTCGACGTCCCGGTGCTCGCCGCAGTCGTGCGCGACCGCGCCCACGGGTGGCTGGCCATCGGCTTCGCCACCCGTCCCGACCCGCAGGAAGCGGCGGAGAAGGCCCTCGCCGAAGGCTTCACCCTGCACCACACCTGCCACTTCCTCGACGACGACAAGGCACTGGCGGGCGGCCTGGCGGACCTGCCGCACCTGGGCAACCTCAAGCCGTACCGCGCCGACCGGCGCTACCTCGACTCCTACCGCCCGGACTTCGCCGACGTCCGCGACCTGCTGTGCCAGCAGCAGCTCCACCTCGACCCGCGGGCCCAGGAGCGGGTCGCACCCTGGGTCCGGGACCTCCCCACCCGCACCTGGGACGGACTGCCCGCCCTCGCGCAGCGGAGCCTCTCGGCGTACCGCGAGCGGGTCGAGGCCCGCGGATTTGAAGTGATCAGCGTCGACCTGACGACCTGTGACGCCGAAGCGGCCGGGTTCAGCGCCGCCCACACGATCGTGCCCGGCCTCGTGTCGAACTTCCCCGCCGGCATGCCCATGTGGGGCGACGGCAGGATCGGCAGCGCCGGCGTCCGGCTCGGCTGGCGGTCACACCCGCTGGCCGAGGAGGAGTTCAACGTCTTTCCACTGCCCCACGCGTGAGGGATAACCGATGGCTGTCACCGACACACTCGGCCTGCCGAACACCAAGGGCCGCAGGCCCCTGATCGTCGCCCAGGTCGTCGACGCCCTGGGCACCGGGCTCTTCCTCCCGTTCGCCGTCGTGTACTTCCACACGGCCAAGGGCATCCCCCTGACCACGGTCGGCCTGATGCTGTCCACCGGCGCGCTGCTCTCGCTGCCCGCGGGACCGCTCGGGGGCCGGCTGATCGACCGGTTCGGGCCGCGGGGCGTGCTCGTCGCGAGCAACCTGATCCGCGTCCTGACCTTCACCGCCTACGTGTTCACCGACACCCCCTGGCAGCTGGTGGTGCTGGTCACGGCCACCCTGTGGGGCGACAGCCTGTTCCGGCCGGCGGTCTTCGCGCTGGTGGCGCAGGTGGCCGACGACGGGCACCGGGCGCGCTGGTACGCGATGGACCGCTCCCTGCGCAACGCCGGGATCGGCGCCGGCGGACTGGTGGGCAGCACCCTCGTCGGCTGGGGCGGCACCTCGGGCTACACCGCCGTGGTCGCGCTGAACGCCGTGTCGTTCCTCCTCGCGGCCGGGCTGGTCGCGACCTGGCGCCGGACCACCGTCCCCCGCCCCGCCGGCGCCGGCGCCGGAGCCGACCAGGCCCAGGCCCAGGCCCAGGCCCCGGCCCCGGCCGGGGACGGGGACGGGGCGCAGGAGCGGCGCGGCGGGTACCGGGAGGTGCTCGCCGACCGGGCGTTCCTCGGAGTCCTGGTCACCGTCGGGGTGTTCGCGCTGTGCGACCTCGCGCTGACCCTGCTGCTGAGCGCGTACGTGATCGAGGCGCGCGGGCTGCCGGCGTGGCAGCCGGGCATGCTGTTCGCGATCAACACCGTCATGGTGGTGCTGGCGCAGACCGCACTGGCCAAGGCGGTCGAACGGTACCGGCGGCCCGCAGTACTCCAGGTGGCGGCCGTCCTGTGGATGGTGTCCTTCGGCCTGTTCGCCGCGGTCCCCGGCGACCACGCCGGGCTGGCCTTCGGCGGGCTCGTGCTGGGCATGGTCGTCTTCACGGTCGCGGAGCTGCTCCAGGCCCCGACCAGCAGCGCACTGATCGTGGGGATGGCCACGGAGCACCTCCGCGGCCGGTACCTGGGGTCGGAGGAGCTGATGTGGAGCCTGGCCCGGGTGCTGGCGCCCACCGTGTTCACCTGGCTGCTGGCGCGCGGGGCGGGCCTGCCGTGGCTCGCGCTGTGCCTGTGCTGCCTCGCCGCGATCGTGGTGCTCCGGCGACTGCACCGGGTACTGCCCGCGCACGTCCAGCGCGAGACCGTCGATGCCTGAGCGCGGGTCCGAGGTCCGCAGCCCCGAGGCGTTCCGCGACGTCTACCACCGGGTCTACCGCGAGCCGCCGTACCACGAGGACGCGGCGGCCGCGGACGGCTTCGCACACCAGCTGGCCGGCCACGCGGTGCTGCCCGGCTTCTCCGTGACCACCGTCGCCGACGACGGCGCGCTCACCGGGTTCGCCTACGGCGTCCGCCGCGAGGAGGGGTGGTGGCACCCGCGCGCCACCGCGCCCGCGCCGCCGTGGCTGCGCCGTCCGCTGTTCTACGTCTACGAGCTCGCGGTCGTCCGGGAGTCGCGCGGTCGCGGGCACGGCCGGGAACTGCTGGACCTGCTGCTGGCCGACCGCACCGAGCCGTTCGCCGTCCTCGCCGCGTCGAGCAGGGCGTCGGCGCGCGACCTGTACCGGCGGTGGGGTTGGACGAAGGTCGGCGAGCTGGGCGGTCCACCGCACGGTGTGGACCTCCTGGCCCTCCCTCTGAGACCGCTTCCGTAGCGAACGCCCCGGTTCGGCCCCGGCACCCCGCCCGGGGCCGAAGCCGTGTCCCTGGTGCTGCCGGCCGCCGGGCGCCCGCCGGGCGCGAGCTGACAGAGGCGGCGGTCGTTTCGGCGGCGGGAGCGCATCCCCGTGCAAGGGTGTCCGGTATGCCCGCGACTCCCGGGTCGTGCTCGTTCAGCGGCCCCACGGCCACGCTGTCGCTGCATCGTCTCAATTCACAGGGGGAATCGAATGAGTGTCGATGTGCTGGTCCACGATGACCTCACCCTGTCCCGATATGCGCTCACGGCGTTACTGGAAGGGTGTCCGGACATCCGGATCGTGGGATCGGCGGACAACGTCTACGCCGCACTCGAGTTCGCCGAACTCAACCGGCCCGACGTCGTGCTCGTCAGTTTCGACGGCCGGGACGAGGAAACCGTCGACGTCGCGGAGAAGATCGCCATCCTTCCGGACGTCCGTACGCTGCTGGTCGCCACCGCCTGCGTCCGGCCGGTTGTCCGCAGGGCCTTCACCGGGGAAATCGACGGAATGGTGCGGCGCAGTGCCCCGCCCGAGCGCCTTTTCGAGGCCGTGCACCTGGTACACCGGGGCGAGCGGGCCTTCGACACCGAGCTGGCGGTCGCGGCCGTGTCCAACGGGGACTGCCCGCTGACGCCCCGGCAGTTGTCCGTGCTGGAACACCTCGACCGCGGCGACACGGTGGAGGAGATCGCCGCACGGCTCTCCCTGTCCGAAGGGACGGTCCGCAATTACATTTCGACCATCGTCGTCAACACGGGTGCACGCACCCGCATCGATGCGCTGCGCATCGCCCGGAAACGGGAGTGGATCTGATATCCGTCGCAGCGCAGGCATCGACTTCCCCTGTCCGGCTGATATCGCAGAAGAACGGGTACAAGGACGGCTCGCATGTCCCTTTCCATTGATCCCACGGGTGGTCGGCTGCCCCGCCAGGTGGCCGACGCCCATGTAGACGCCCTCGTCGAACTCGACCCGATCGTCGGTACCTTCCTCGGCATCGCCGGGAGCTCCGACCGGCTTCCCGACTTCTCCCCGGACGGCCTGGAGGCGGTCGCCGGGCTGGCCCGTACGACCCTGAGGCAGCTCGCCGAGGCCGAGGCTGCTCCCGGTGCGGACGACACGGCCGAGCGCCGCTGCGCCCGGCTGCTGCGCGAACGGCTCACCGCCGAACTCGCCGTGGACGAGGCGGGCGAGGGCCTGCGGGCGGTCGCCAACCTCGGATCACCGCTGCACCAGGTCCGTGACGCCTTCACCCTCACGCCGGTGGAGACGGACGAGGACTGGGCGGCGATCGGGCGTCGGCTGCGCGCCGTGCCGGACGCCCTGGCGGGCTACCGGGCCTCGCTGGAGGCCGGTCTCGCCCGCGCGTTGCCCGCAGGGCCGCGGCAGGTCGCGGCCGTCGTCGACCAGTTGACCGAATGGGTCGGCACGGACCGGAGCTTCTTCGCGGACCTCACCGACCCCGGTCCCGAACGGCTGCGGGGCGAGCTCACCAAGGCCGCCGCAGTGGCCACCGGCGCCCTCGCGGACCTGCGCGACTGGCTCCGTGACGGCTACGCCCCGGCCGTAGAGGGCGCACCGGACGTCGTCGGCCGGGAGCGCTACGTCCGCCTCGCCCGCCACCACAACGGCGCCGACCTCGACCTCGACGAGGCGTACGCGTACGGCTGGTCGGAGTTCCACCGGCTGCTCGCCGAGATGCGCACCGAGGCCGAAAGGGTCCTGCCGGGCGCCGGCACCCCCTGGGAGGCGCTGGCGTGGTGCGACCGGCACGGGGAGGCCGTCGAGGGGGTGGAGGAGACCCGGCAGTGGCTCCAGGCGCTGATGGACGACACCATCGACAGGCTGGACGGCACCCACTTCGAACTCGCCGAGCGGGTCCGCCGGGTCGAGTCGCACATCGCCCCGCGGGGCAGTGCGGCCGCCCCCTACTACACGGAGCCGTCGCTGGACTTCTCCCGGCCCGGACGCACCTGGCTGCCGACGATGGGGCAGACCCGCTTCCCGGTCTACGACCTGGTCACCACCTGGTACCACGAGGGCGTGCCGGGCCACCACCTGCAACTGGCCCAGTGGGCGCACGTCGCCGACCGCCTCTCCCGCTACCAGACCACCGTGGCCTGCGTCGGCGCCAACGCCGAGGGCTGGGCGCTGTACGCCGAGCGCCTGATGGACGAGCTGGGCTTCCTGACCGACCCCGAACGGCGGCTGGGCTACCTGGACGCGCAGATGATGCGGGCCGTCCGCGTCGTCATCGACATCGGCATGCACCTGGAGCTGGAGATCCCCGAGGACTCCCCGTTCCACCCGGGCGAGCGCTGGACGCCGGGGCTGGCCCAGGAGTTCCTGGCCCGGCACACCAGCCGTCCGGCCGACTACGTCGAGAGCGAGATCACCCGCTACCTGGGCATGCCGGGCCAGGCCATCGGCTACAAGCTCGGCGAGCGGGTCTGGCTCGCGGGCCGCGAGGCGGCCCGGGCCCGACACGGCGCGGACTTCGACCTCAAGGCCTGGCACATGGCCGCGCTGTCACAGGGCTCGCTGGGCTTGGACGACCTGCTCAGCGAACTCTCGGCGCTCTGACGCAAACACCCGACGGCGCCGCCGTCCCCCCGCACACGGGGAGACGGCGCCGCCGTTCGGCGTCAGATGTCGCGAAACTTACCCCGCCTGTTTAACCTCGCCCGCACCGGCCGCAGCCGGAACGGGCCGGCGACGCACATCCCGCAGAAAATCACCGCGACCGGCCTGTTCGGCCGTGCCCACGAGACCGTCCACCACCGTCCCTTTCGGGGATCGTGTGCCTGATGCCGCGACGTCGCAGCCAGGTCCGGGTCACTTTCGAGCCGTAGCCCTTGTCACCGATGACGTGGGCGGGTCGGTCCGGGGCCGGCCCGGCCCGAGTCGGGGCACCCGAATCGCGTCCATAACGGCGGTGAACTGGGCGCAGTCGTTGGTGTTTCCGCCGGTCAGGACGAGCGCGAGCGGGCGCCCGGCCTCGTCGCAGGCGAGGTGGATTTTGCTGGTCAGCCCGCCTCGGGACCGGCCGAGGGCGGCGGTGTGGAGCCTTCTTCTTCGGCGCCGGCCGAGTGCTGGTGGGCGCGGACGATGGTGGAGTCGATCGACACCAGCCAGTCGATGTCGTCCGCGGCGTCGGCTTGCGCCTGCGCGGAGCGGAGCATTCGGTCGAACGTGCCGTCCGCCGCCCATCTGCGGAAACGGGTATGCAGCGTCGTCCACGACCCGTACCGGTCGGGCACGTCCCGCCAGGCGTGTGTCCCTGGGGGCAGGCCACGGTGGCGGCGGAGGTGTCGATGGCGAAGTCGTCGAGGGTGAAGCCGCCCGGGACGGCCGGCCGCAGTGGGGCGGGTTTGAGGAACAGCCGGTGTCCGGCCTTTTCGAGGGCCTGGCCGGCGTCGCCGGTGGAGTAGGCGGTGTCGCCGAAGGCGTCTACCGGCTCGTTCTCGTCGGCGAGCAGTTCGAGGCCGACGGCTGCCTCGTGGTGCTCTGGCCCGGCCCCGGGCCGCAGGGCGACGGAGGTGAATAACCCGGTTTCGGGCTCGACGGCGAGATGGGCCTTGTATCCGTCCTGCTGGTGGGAGCGGGTCTTGTGGATGTGCCGGGATTCGGGGTCGGCGGTGGAGATCATCCGGTCGTGGGCAGTGCCGCGGGTGATACGCCAGCGGCCGTCACGGCCGTCGGAGTCCTCGGCGGGCTCCACGTCCTGCCCGGCGACCAGGGCGAGGATGCCCACCGCGTTTGCTGCCTTCTCGCCCAGCTCCTGCTCGGGCAGGTGCCCGAGCAGCCTGACCGCGTCGCCGACCAGAGCGTCGACCAGAGTCTCCCGGGCGGCCTGGTCGTTCCAGGCGATGCGGGGTTTGCCCGGGTCGGTGTAGTCGTGGGCGGTGCACTGCTCGGCGGCCGCCTCGGCGCCGCCGGGGACTTCCCGGATCACAGCCCGGACGGCGGCGATGATCTGGGTGACGGTGTCCTGGGTGGCGACCGCGTCGTCGAGCACGGTGGAATCCAGCGCCCGCCGGTGCTTGCCCTTCAGTACGCCGGTGGCGTTCACGACCTCCCGCACCGCCTCGAAGACCCGGTGCGGCCGGGCTGAGCGGGCCAGCCGGCGGCGGAAGTAGGCCAGCAGCGACGGGTCGAACGCCGTGTCGTGCAGGCCAAGTCCGCATGCGGCCTTCCACCGCAGGTCGCAGCGTAGTTCCTGGACCGTCTCGAAGTCCGACAGGCCGTGCAGGGCCTGCACCGTGATCGCCGCGGCCAGGATCTGCGGGGGCATGGACGGCCGCCCGTTCGCCGAGGGGTACAACGAGTCTGGCCCCGCCGACGCGGCGGGGCCAGAACCCAACATCTTCATCAGTCTTCTAGGCCCGACGTCGGGTCTCAGGTCGCCAGGGGGAAGCCAGCGAAGCCGTCCTCGGTCTGGTAAACGAGGTACACGTTCTGCGATGCCAGCAGGTCCTTCACGTCCTTACTCGGCTCGCTGGGCAGCAGCACCGCCGCCCGCAGCCCCTGCGGGTTGGGGAGGTGCCGGCGGTAGTCGGCCAGCTGACCGATCGCCATGCGGATGTTGGTGCGGGTGGTCAGTCCCTTGGCCTCGTACAGCACGTGATCGGTGATGTCGTACAGGTCAGGGGTGAGCGCGCCCACCTCACCGGCGATGGTGATCTGGAATGACTTGTGCAGGTGGCCGGCAGCCTCAAGGTCCTTCTTGAACGCCTCCATCAGCAGGCCCTCGCGGCGCAGAACCGTGCGCGGCCCTCCGGGAACGTCAGCGACCGTCTCCGAGGTCGTGTGCTGCTCGGATTTCTTGTCCTTCACGCTGGTCTGCGCCGGGATCACCGGGACGGTGTCGACATCCTCGACGTCGTTGCCTGCCGCCGGCTTGAGCCAGTCTTCTTCCTTCCAGGCCGGCGTCGACCCCGGAACCGGCCGCAGCCGAAACACCAGGGCATTACGCATCTTGTGGTCCTGGCCCGGTCCGCGGCGGATCTCCACCGGAATGATCGGGTCCACCATCATCTGCCCGATGTAGCGCTGGCGCATGGCGCCGCTACCCCCGGGCACCTTGCCCTGTGCGACGAACAGGTGCAGCTCGCGGCCGTCTTCGACGTGGTAGCGCAGGGACTTGTTGCGGCTCTTCATCTCCTGGTCGCCGTTGGCGCCGTAGCCGGTGTACAGGTACAGCTGACCGTACTCGTCATCCTCGGCGCGGCCGTCGAAGGTGTACCCGTACTCCTCGCCCGCGGACGGGTCGGAGTAGACGAACACCTTCTTCGCCTCGTTGGCCGGCTCGATGCCTTGGTACTTCCCACCGCCGAACGCTGCCACGACCTCGTCACGCGTCGTGATCACTCCGGGCACCAGCTCAAACGTCGTCGTCATGGTCACGACCATAAGCAGCCCAACCGACATCCCGGCACCGCATTTCCGGGACCACGCAAACGGACGGCCCCTCTCGCCCAAGGCCGGGGTCGCCCTGTCCTCACCCTGCGGATCTCAACGCACCTCACGCCCAACAGTCAGGCACGAGCGCGAAGGGCCGTCGACGGGGTCTTCCGCGGGGGCGGAGACACCGGCGACGGCCCACAGACGGCCCAGGAGGACGGCGAAGCGTCCTAACCTGCGGCGTGCTAAATGTCGCGGAAGGTCTCGATCTGGGCGCCGACCGAGTTGAGGCGCTCGGCGAGGTCCTCGTAGCCGCGGTTGATGACGTACACGTTGCGCAGGACCGACGTGCCCTCCGCGGCCATCATCGCCAGCAGGACGACCACCGCCGGGCGCAGGGCCGGCGGGCACATCATCTCGGCGGCGCGCCAGCGGGTGGGGCCCTCGACCAGGACGCGGTGCGGGTCCAGCAGCTGGAGGCGGCCGCCGAGGCGGTTGAGGTCCGTGAGGTAGATCGCCCGGTTGTCGTACACCCAGTCGTGGATCAGGGTCTTGCCCTGGGCGGTCGCCGCGATGGCCGCGAAGAACGGGACGTTGTCGATGTTCAGCCCGGGGAACGGCATCGGGTGGATCTTGTCGATGGGCGCTTCGAGCTTCGACGGGCGGACCGTCAGGTCGACCAGGCGGGTACGGCCGTTGTCGGCGGTGTACTCCGGCGAGCGGTCGTGGTCGAGGCCCATCTCCTCCAGGACCGCGAGCTCGATCTCCATGAACTCGATCGGGACCCGGCGGATCGTCAGCTCCGACTCCGTGACGACGGCGGCGGCGACGAGGCTCATCGCCTCGACCGGGTCCTCGGAGGGGGAGTAGTCGACGTCGACGTCGATGTTCGGGACGCCGTGGACCGTCAGGGTCGTGGTGCCGACGCCGTCGACCCGGACGCCGAGCGCCTCCAGGAAGAAGCACAGGTCCTGGACCATGTAGTTGGAGGAGGCGTTGCGGATGACCGTGACGCCGTCGTGCCGGGCGGCGGCGAGCAGCGCGTTCTCGGTGACGGTGTCCCCGCGCTCGGTCAGCACGATCGGGCGGTCGGGGCTGACGCCGGGCTCGACCTTGGCGTGGTAGATGCCCTCGGTCGCGGTGATGTCCAGGCCGAAGCGGCGCAGGGCGATCATGTGCGGCTCGATGGTGCGGGTGCCGAGGTCGCAGCCGCCGGCGTAGGGCAGACGGAACTGGTCCATGCGGTGGAGCAGGGGGCCCAGGAACATGATGATGCTCCGGGTCCGGACGGCCGCCTCCGCGTCGATGGCGTCCATGTCGAGCTCGGCCGGCGGGACGAGCTCCAGGTCGACGCCGTCGTTGATCCAGCGGGTGCGGACGCCGATGGAGTTCAGGACCTCCAGCAGGCGGTAGACCTCTTCGATGCGGGCGACCCGGCGCAGGACCGTGCGGCCCTTGTTGAGCAGGGAGGCGCACAGCAGGGCCACGCACGCGTTCTTGCTCGTCTTGACGTCGATGGCGCCGGACAGGCGGCGGCCGCCGACGACCCTCAGGTGCATCGGGCCGGAGTAACCCAGGGAGACGATCTCGCTGTCGAGCGCCTCGCCGATGCGGGCGATCATTTCAAGGCTGATGTTCTGGTTGCCGCGCTCGATGCGGTTCACGGCGCTCTGGCTGGTGCCCAGGGCGTCCGCGAGCTGGCTCTGTGTCCAGCCCCGGTGCTGCCGGGCGTCACGGATGAGCTTGCCGATGCGTACGAGGTAGTCGTCTGCCATGGGTGCACCGTATCTCAGATATGAGATGAGCTATGCGCCGGGTGGGGTGTTCGGGTGTCACCGTCCGTCAATTCCCCCGGATGCCACGGCCGGACGGCTGGCGTCCCGCACCGTCCGACGAACCCGACTGACCGGATGGAAAAGGCGTTATGCCGCCGATACGGGCAAAGAGTGACATCCGTGATCGTGTCGAGCGGTTGCCGCGGGCCGAACCGGCCTCCATCGGGCGGGAGTTGTCGTCACCGCCGGGACGGCCCGCGCCGGCTCACCCCGCGAGGAAGTCCGCCACCGTCGAGGCGAACGCGGCGGGTTCGTCGCGCCAGGGGAAGTGGCCGACGCCGGGCCGGACGGCGAGCCGGGCGTCCTTGAAGAGGCTGGCGTACTCGGTCATCACCGGGACCGGACCCTGGAGGTCGAGCTCCCCGGCGAGGACGAGCACCGGTGCCTCGAAGCGGGCGAGTGCGGTGCGCAGCGCGGCCGGGTCGTACGCGCCGTCGCCGCCGAAGGCGGCGGCCGCCTCCTGGTTCTTCCCGCCCTCGCCGTCGGCGGCGAACCGCCGGGTGGCCTCGTCCCAGCGGCCGTGGAAGAACGGCTCGACCTCCGTCCAGTCGCCGTCCGCGGCCCGGCCCGCGACGATGCGCTCCAGCGCCGCGAAGGCGGCCGGGAACCATGGCTCGTCCCGGCGGAGCTGCGCCGCGGCCAGCCGCTGCTCGCCGTCGACCGTGATGTCGGTGGCGGCGACGCTCGGGGTGATCAGGGCCAGCCGGCCGGTGTGCTGCGGGTACCGCGTCGCGTACAGCACGGCCAGGTTGGCGCCGGCGCTGTGCGCGAGCAGGTCCATCCGCTGCAGGCCCAGATGGCGGCGCAGCGCCTCGACGTCCTCGACCTGCCGGTCGCAGCGGTAGCCGGCGGGGTCCTCGGGCACGGCGGAGGTGCCCGTCCCGCGGGGGTCGAGCAGGACCAGGCGGCGGTGGGCGGACAGGCCGCCGAGGTCGCCGAGGTAGGCGGAGTCCTGCATCGGCCCGCCGGGCAGGCAGACCAGGTCGGGGCCGTCGGCCGGGCCGGGCCCGGAGAGGACGCGGTAGCCGAGCAGGGTGTCGTCGTACGAGCTGAAGGCGGGCATGTGGGCGACGCTCGCAGCCCGCCCGGCCCCGGGCAACCGGATTTCCGCCCGCCCGCGACGGGCTGCTGCCTTCACCAGCCGCTCGCGTGCCGCGCGCCGTGACCGACACCGTGGGACGGATCCCGGCCGGCAGGTCCGCGGCGGCGAGGGCGACGGCCCGTGCGCTGCGTCCCCGCTGTGCCGGGCCGCGGCCCGCACCCCTCCGGGCGGGACGCCCCTGCGGGCGGGTCCGGGGCCGGGCGGGCACGCGTCGGTGTGTGAGACTCCGGTGTTGATCACCAGTGGGGGAGTCGCGATGTACCTGCACGCAAGGCGGCCGGCCGGAGCCGGGACGGCCGCGGCGGTCCTGGCCCTGGCCCTGGCCCTGGCCCTGACGGGCTGCACCGGAGCCGGCACCGCGGGCGGAGCGAAGCCTTCGCCCACCTCCACGTCCACGAAGAAGGCCGCGAACGCCGACCGGGACACCGTGGACGCCGAGGTCCGGGCGTTGGTGCGCGCGGCGGGCCTCGACCCGGCGCAGGGGAGGACGACCAGCGCCCCGAACGGGGTGAAGAACCCGGGCCAGGTCGACTGGGCGGCGGTCCTGGACACCCCGCGCGCCGAGCGGGCGGTGCGGGCGGTGCAGGACGAAGCGGAACGCCGCGGCTGGCACCCGGAGCCCGTGGAGGAGGGGAAGGTCGTCTACGAGAAGTCCGGCTGGATGCTGATGGTGGGGAGCTCCGCCACGGCGGACGTCGTCGCCCTCCGGCAGGGGGAGAGCCTGCTGACCGTGTTCGCCCACGGCTGGGGCGCGTGACCCGGGCCGCCGGGCGGGGCGGGGGGCCGTGCGTAGGCCGACGGGGGCGGTCGGGCGCGCCCCGGAATGCGGCGTGTGCCACGCCGTGCATGACCAGGACGCGGCGATGCACTAGAGTTATCTCGACATCGAGATATCTGCCGAAGGCGTACCGCAGCCGCCCCTGCTGGTAAGGACTACCTAACTTAGCCTTACCTTAGCGGATTGGCCACAGGGCGTGGCGGCAGGATTGCGGTTACACGCGCGAATCATGCATGAAGGAGACTGTCGTGTCGGCGAACAGCTTCGACGCCCGCAGCACGCTGCAGGTGGGCGACGAGTCGTACGAGATCTTCCGGCTGGACAAGGTCGAGGGCTCCGCCCGCCTCCCGTACAGCCTGAAGGTGCTGCTGGAGAACCTGCTCCGCACCGAGGACGGCGCGAACATCACCGCCGACCACATCCGTGCGCTCGGCGACTGGGACTCGCAGGCCCAGCCGAGCCAGGAGATCCAGTTCACGCCGGCGCGCGTGATCATGCAGGACTTCACCGGCGTTCCCTGTGTCGTGGACCTCGCCACCATGCGTGAGGCCGTGAAGGAGCTCGGCGGCGACCCGTCCAAGATCAACCCGCTGGCCCCGGCCGAGCTGGTCATCGACCACTCCGTCATCGCCGACAAGTTCGGCACGCCGGACGCGTTCACCCAGAACGTGGAGCTGGAGTACGGCCGCAACAAGGAGCGCTACCAGTTCCTGCGCTGGGGCCAGACCGCCTTCGACGAGTTCAAGGTCGTCCCCCCGGGCACCGGCATCGTCCACCAGGTGAACATCGAGCACCTGGCCCGCACGATCATGGTCCGGGGCGGCCAGGCGTACCCCGACACCCTCGTCGGCACCGACTCGCACACCACCATGGTCAACGGCCTCGGCGTGCTCGGCTGGGGCGTCGGCGGCATCGAGGCCGAGGCCGCCATGCTCGGCCAGCCGGTCTCCATGCTGATCCCGCGCGTCGTCGGCTTCAAGCTGACCGGCGAGCTGCCGACCGGCACCACCGCCACCGACCTGGTGCTGACCATCACCGAGATGCTGCGCAAGCACGGCGTCGTCGGCAAGTTCGTCGAGTTCTACGGTGAGGGCGTCGCCGCCACCTCCCTCGCGAACCGCGCCACCATCGGCAACATGTCGCCGGAGTTCGGCTCCACCGCCGCCATTTTCCCGATCGACGGCGAGACCCTGAAGTACCTCAAGCTCACCGGCCGCTCCGAGCAGCAGGTCGCGCTCGTCGAGGCGTACGCCAAGGAGCAGGGCCTCTGGCTGGACCCGACGGCCGAGCCGGACTTCTCCGAGAAGCTGGAGCTCGACCTCTCCACGGTCGTCCCGTCCATCGCCGGCCCGAAGCGCCCGCAGGACCGCATCGTCCTGGCCAACGCCGCCGAGCAGTTCGCCCAGGACGTCCGCAACTACGTCGACGAGGTCGACGAGGCGGGCAAGGAGTCCTTCCCGGCTTCCGACGCCCCGGCCGTCTCGGGCGGCGCCCCGTCGAAGCCCACCCAGGTCACCCTGGCCGACGGCACCTCCTTCGAGATCGACCACGGCGCCGTCACCGTCGCCGCGATCACCTCCTGCACCAACACCTCGAACCCCTACGTCATGGTCGCCGCGGCGCTCGTGGCCAAGAAGGCGGTCGAGAAGGGCCTGACCCGCAAGCCGTGGGTCAAGACCACCCTGGCCCCGGGCTCGAAGGTCGTCACCGACTACTTCGACAAGGCCGGCCTCACGCCGTACCTGGACAAGATCGGCTTCAACCTGGTCGGCTACGGCTGCACCACCTGCATCGGCAACTCCGGTCCGCTGGACGAGGAGATCTCGAAGGCGATCAACGAGCACGACCTCGCGGTCACCTCGGTGCTCTCCGGCAACCGCAACTTCGAGGGCCGGATCAACCCCGACGTCAAGATGAACTACCTGGCCTCCCCGCCGCTGGTCGTCGCGTACGCCATCGCGGGCTCCATGAAGGTGGACATCACCAAGGACGCCATCGGCATCGACACCGAGGGCAACCCGGTCTTCCTCAAGGACATCTGGCCCTCCGAGGCCGAGGTCAACGACGTCGTGGCCAACGCCATCGGCGAGGACATGTTCAACAAGTCCTACCAGGACGTCTTCGCGGGCGACGCCCAGTGGCAGGCGCTGCCGATCCCGACCGGCAACACCTTCGAGTGGGACCCGCAGTCCACCTACGTCCGCAAGCCCCCCTACTTCGAGGGCATGACCATGGAGACCACCCCGGTCTCCGACATCGCCGGCGCCCGCGTGCTGGCGAAGCTGGGCGACTCGGTCACCACCGACCACATCTCCCCGGCCGGTGCGATCAAGGCCGACACCCCGGCCGGCAAGTACCTGACCGAGCACGGCGTCGAGCGCCGCGACTTCAACTCGTACGGTTCCCGCCGCGGCAACCACGAGGTCATGATCCGCGGTACGTTCGCCAACATCCGCTTGCGCAACCAGATCGCGCCGGGCACCGAGGGCGGCTTCACCCGCGACTTCACCGTCGAGGGCGGCCCGGTCTCCTTCATCTACGACGCCTCCCAGAACTACCAGGCCGCCGGCATCCCGCTGGTCATCCTGGCGGGCAAGGAGTACGGCTCCGGCTCCTCCCGCGACTGGGCGGCCAAGGGCACCGCGCTGCTCGGCGTCAAGGCCGTCATCGCCGAGTCCTACGAGCGCATCCACCGCTCGAACCTGATCGGCATGGGCGTCCTGCCCCTGCAGTTCCCCGAGGGCGCCACCGCGGCCTCCCTGGGCCTCACCGGCGAGGAGACCTTCTCCTTCACCGGTGTGGAGGAGCTGAACGACGGCACCACCCCGCGCACCGTGAAGGTCACCACCGACTCCGGCGTGGAGTTCGACGCGGTCGTCCGCATCGACACCCCCGGTGAGGCGGACTACTACCGCAACGGCGGCATCATGCAGTACGTGCTCCGCAACCTGATCCGCGGCTGACCACAGCAGTAGATCCGGGCTCCACCGAAGGGCCGTACCCCCGTCACGGGGGTACGGCCCTTCGGCCGTCCGGGGGCAGGGCCAGGTTTCGGCGAGGTCTCAACTCGGAAAACCTGGCAGACATGGCTGCGCATGATCTTGCTCACATGAACAGGAGTGGACTATACCTGTGCGCGTCCGGCCCGCCGCGGTCGTGCGGCGCCGGACGGGGGGATGGGCGGGGAGCTGCGGCGACGTCCGCGCGTACCACAACCGCCTTGATCTCCGGCCTCCTTCACACTTCGGACGAAGGCGAGGACTAGAGCATGGGATCCACTGGCGAGGACCTGGGCCGCCGCGATCTGATCAAGCGCTCGGCCGCACTCGGACTGGTCTCGGTGCCGGCGGTGGGCGTGCTGTCCGCCTGCGCCTCCGGCGGCGACGCCTCGGCGAACGGCCCCGACAAGGGGCCCGTCACCAAGGAGAACCCTTTCGGCGTAGCCAAGGGCGGCAAGCTCGACGTGGTCATCTTCAAGGGCGGCTTCGGCGACGACTACGCGAAGTCCTGGGAGGCCGCCTTCGACAAGAAGTGGGGCAGCACCAGCTCCCACCTGGGCACCCAGGAGATCGCCGCCAAGCTCCAGCCCCGCTTCAACGGCGGCAACCCGCCGGACGTCGTGGACGACGCCGGCGCCCAGCAGATCAAGATCGACGTACTGGCCAAGGGCGGCCAGCTCACCGACCTCACCCCGCTCCTCGACGCCGCCACCCTCGACGACCCGAACCGGAAGATCCGCGACGTCCTGATCCCCGGCACCGTCGAACAGGGCACCCAGGGCGGCAAGTTCGTCGCCCTCAACTACGTCTACACGGTCTTCGGGTTCTGGTACTCCGGCAAGCTCTTCAAGGAGAAGGGCTGGACCGAGCCGAAGACCTGGGACCAGTTCCTCGACGTCTGCACCAAGGCCCGGGAGGCCGGCATCGGCGGCCTCGCCCACCAGGGGAAGTACCCGTACTACATCAACGTCGTCATCATGGACCTGATCGCCAAGAAGGGCGGTCTGGAGGCCGTGAAGGCCATCGACAACCTCGACCCGGGCGCCTTCGCGGGCAGTCCCGCCGCCCTCGCCGCCGTCGAGGCGGTCTACGAGGTCGTCGAGAAGGGCCTGCTCATGGCGGGCACCAACGGGCTGACCCACACCGAGTCCCAGACCGCCTGGAACCAGTACAAGGCGGCCTTCGTCCCCTCCGGCTCCTGGCTGGAGAACGAGCAGCTCAAGCAGACCCCCGACGACTTCGACATGAAGTTCCTGCCGGTGCCCGTCCTCGCCGACAGCAAGCTGCCCTTCGAGGCCATCCGGGCCGGCGCGGGCGAGCCCTTCATCGTCCCCGCGAAGGCCGCCAACAAGGCCGGCGGCCTGGAGTTCCTGCGTTCGATGCTGTCACGCGAATGGTCCACCCTCTTCGCCCAGCAGGCCAACTCCCTGACCGTCGTCAAGGACGGCGTCGACCCGGCCGTCAAGCTGCGGCCGGGCACCCGGTCGGCCGTCGCGGCCGTCAAGGCGGCCGGGTCGAACACCTTCAACTACCTGTACCCCGACTGGTACAGCGAAATGGACACCGAGATCCAGAACGCGTCCAATGAACTGATGGCCAAGCGGATCCAGCCGAAGGAGTGGATCAAGCGGGCCCAGGCTGCGGTAGACAAGGCGGCCAAGGACCCGAACGCGAAGAACAACCACCGCAGCTGACGTCACGGACGGACGGACACCGATGAGCCACACAGTCAGGGGACGGGGAAGGGTCGGCTTCATCACCGGCTTCCTCTTCCTGCCGCTCGCGCTGTACCTGACCTTCGTGATCTGGCCGTACCTCCAGACCTTCGGCTACTCCTTCACCAACTGGTCCGGCCAGTCGCCCACGTTCGACTTCGTCGGCTGGGACAACTACACGGCCCTGCTGGAGGACGAGGTCTTCCGCGGCGCCCTCTGGCACAACCTGCTGCTCCTGGTGTTCGTCCCGGCCCTCACCATCCTGCTGGCCCTCTTCTTCGCCTTCATGGTGAACGCGGGAGGGCGCAGCGGGGCCGGCGGGGTCCGGGGCGTGCGCGGCTCGTCCGTCTACAAGATCGTCTACTTCTTCCCGCAGGTGCTCTCCCTCGCCATCCTCGCCGTCCTCTTCGGCGCGGTGTACCGCAGCGACGAGGGCGGCCTGCTCAACGGCTTCCTGGTCGGACTCGGCCTGGTCGACCCGGCCCACCCCGTCGAATGGCTCAACGAGCCCGACCTGGTGCTGTGGTGCCTGCTGTCCGTGGTGGTCTGGCACGGGGTCGGCTTCTACCTCGTCCTCTTCTCGGCCGCCATGCAGTCCGTGCCCAGGGACATCTACGAGGCCGCCCTGCTCGACGGCGCGGGGCGCGCCCAGACCTTCCTGAAGGTCACCCTGCCCCTGCTGTGGGACTCCGTCCAGACCTCCGCGGTCTACCTCGGCATCGCCGCCATGGACATGTTCGTGCTGGTCTCGACGATGACTTCCGGACAGTTCGGCGGCGGCCCCGACCACCACAGCGAGGTCATGGCCACGGTCCTGATGCGCAACTTCCTGTACTTCGGCAAGAGCGGCTACGCCTGCGCCATGGGCGTGGTCATGCTGCTGCTCACCCTGATCCTCTCCGTCGTCACGCTGCGCGCGACCCGCCGCGAGCGCATCGAGTTCTGAGCGGGAGACCACGATGACCACTGTGATCAAGGCGCCCGGGGAGCGCTCGGACGAGCGGGCCGGCGGCGCCGGCCCGGGCCGCGGCTCCGGCGGCGGCTCCGAGGGCACGGCGCTGAACGTCTTCTCGCACGGGTTCCTCGCCCTGTGGGCGGTACTGATCGTCCTGCCGCTGGTCTGGCTTGCGCTCGGGTCGTTCAAGACCGACTCCGAGATCGGCGGCTCCGCCCTGAGCTGGCCCTCCAACTGGCACCTCGACGCCTTCTCCCGGGCCTGGGGCAAGGGCATCGGCGACTACTTCGCCCACACGCTGATCGTCATGGCCTTCTCGGTGCCGCTGACCATGCTGCTCGGCTCGATGGCCGCGTACGTACTGGCCCGTTATCCCTTCCCGGGCAACCGGGTCGTCTACTACTTCTTCGTCAGCGGGGCCATGTTCCCCGTCTTCCTGGCGCTCGTCCCGCTGTTCTTCATGGTCAAACGGCTCGACATGCTCAACACCTACCAGGGCCTGATCCTGGTCTACGTCGCCTACTCGATGCCGTTCACGGTCTTCTTCATGCACTCCTTCTTCCGGACGCTGCCGACGGCCGTGCACGAGGCGGCGGTGATCGACGGGGCCTCCGACACCCGGATCTTCTTCCAGGTGATGCTGCCGATGGCCAAGCCGGGCCTGATCAGCGTCGGGATCTTCAACGTGCTGGGCCAGTGGAACCAGTACATCCTGCCGTCCGTGCTGATGCAGCCGCAGACGGGGTCGGACCCGGAGCGCTACCTGCTCACCCAGGGCCTGATCCAGCTCCAGTACCAGATGGGTTACGAGACGGACCTGCCGGTGCTCTTCGCCGGTGTGACCATCGCGATGATCCCGATGCTGGTGGTGTACCTGTCCTTCCAGCGCCAGATCCAGGCCGGCCTGACTTCAGCCACGCTCAAGTAGTACGCGAGGTCGCCGCCGCACGATCTAGAGCGATGTCTCTCATACTTATGACCTATAAGGGCAGATTCGTGCCGTGTCCGCCTCTTGACGTGTGGATGCCCAAGAGCTCGACTTAGGGTTCACAAGTTGGAGAGACGCCGGCGTCTCGGAGACTCCAGTCCGCGATGGCCGGCCGGGGGGCGACGGCCGGCCGTCGCTTATGGGCAGGAGTGGATGAGTCGTGCAGACTCCCGGATCGCAGTCTTCACTGCACCGTGCGAATCTCGAGCGGGTCGTGCGGGCGGTGCGGCTCGCGGGTTCGCTGACCCAGGCGGAGATCGCCCGGTCCACCGGACTGTCGGCGGCCACGGTCTCCAACATCGTCCGCGAACTCAAGGACGGCGGGACCGTCGAGGTCACGGACACCTCGTCCGGTGGCCGCAGGGCGCGCAGCGTCTCCCTCAGCGGGGACGCCGGCATCGTGATCGGCGTGGACTTCGGCCACACCCACCTGCGGGTGGCGGTGGGCAACCTGGCCCACCAGGTGCTGGCCGAGGAGACGGCCCCGATGGACGTGGACGCCTCCTGGGCGGACGGCTTCGACCGGGCGGAAGCGCTGGTCGGAAGGCTGATCGAGGGCATCGGGGTGGGTCTGGAGAAGGTCATCGGCGTGGGGCTCGGCGTCCCCGGCCCGATCGACGTGGAGTCCGGGACGCTCGGCTCCACCGCGATCCTGCCGGGCTGGGCCGGCATCAACCCCCGCCAGGAGCTCGCCCGGCGCCTCGGCGTGCCCGTGTACGTCGACAACGACGCCAATCTCGGCGCCCTCGGCGAGCTGGTGTGGGGGAGCGGCCGCGGGGTCAAGGACCTGGCGTACATCAAGGTCGCGAGCGGTGTCGGCGCAGGCCTGGTGATAAACGGCCAGATCTACCGCGGACCCGGTGGCACGGCCGGCGAGATCGGCCACATCACGCTCGACGAGTCCGGTCCGGTCTGCCGCTGCGGCAACCGCGGCTGCCTGGAGACCTTCGCCGCGGCCCGCTACGTGCTTCCGCTGCTCCAGGGCACGCACGGGCCGGAACTCACCATGGAGCGGGTCGTCGAACTGGCCCGGGAGGGCGACCCCGGGTGCCGCCGGGTCATCGCCGACGTGGGCCGTCACGTGGGGAGTGGCGTCGCGAACCTCTGCAACGTCCTGAACCCGAGCCGGGTGGTGCTGGGCGGCTCCCTGGCCGATGCCGGGGAGCTGGTCCTGACCCCCATACGAGAGTCCGTCGGACGGTACGCGATCCCCAGTGCGGCACGCCAACTCTCCGTCCTCACCGGCTCGTTGGGGAGCCGTGCCGAAGTGCTGGGGGCACTGGCCCTGGTGCTCAGCGAGATGGGGGATTCAACCCTTCTGTCCGATTCGCCGTCGCTGAAGCTCTTGCCTTCAGTTAGATAACGGATGGCACCGTTGTCATCTCGTTAAGGATTCACTCCTTGACGGCAAACTTGCGGCCGGGGTTGACTCCATCACACCTCGGCCGCACCGTTGCGGCCCTGTCAGGGAGGTTCAGGAAATGAACACGCGTATGCGTAGAGCCGCCGTAGTCGTCGCCGCGAGCGCCATGGCCGTGTCCCTCGCGGCCTGTGGCAGCGCCAAGGAGGCCGGCGAGAAGCCGAAGGAGTCCGGCACCTCGGCCGCCGCCGCGGGCGGTGCGATCAAGGTCGGTCTGCTCCTGCCCGAGAACCAGACCGCGCGCTACGAGAAGTTCGACAAGCCGCTGATCGAGAAGAAGGTCAAGGAGCTCACCGGCGGCAAGGGCGAGGTGGTCTACGCCAACGCCAAGCAGGACGCGACCACGCAGAACTCGCAGGTCGACACGATGATCACCAACAAGGTGAACGTCCTGATCGTCGACGCGGTCGACTCCAAGGCCATCGCCGGTGCGGTCAAGAAGGCCAAGGACGCCGGCATCCCGGTCGTCGCCTACGACCGCCTCGCCGAGGGCCCGATCGACGCCTACACCTCCTTCGACAACGAAGAGGTCGGCAAGGTCCAGGGCAAGGCGCTGCTGGAGGCCCTGGGCGACAAGGCCAAGGACGGCGACATCGTGATGATGAACGGGTCGGTCACCGACCCGAACGCCGCCCTCTTCAAGAAGGGTGCCCACTCCGTCCTCGACGGCAAGGTGAACGTCGGCAAGGAGTACGACACCAAGGAGTGGAAGCCGGAGAACGCCAACACCAACATGGCGGGCGCGATCTCGGCGCTCGGCAAGGACAAGATCATCGGCGTCTACTCCGCCAACGACGGCATGGCCGGCGGCATCATCACGGCCCTCAAGGCGGCCGGCATGAACCCGCTGCCCCCCGTCACCGGCCAGGACGCGGAGCTCGCGGGTGTCCAGCGCATCGTCGCCGGTGAGCAGTTCATGAGCGTCTACAAGCCGTACGCCCCCGAGGCCGAGGCCGCCGCGAAGATGGCCGTCGCGCTCGCCAAGGGCGAGAAGCTCGACGGCGTGACCACCTCCACGGTCGACAGCCCCACCGCCAAGGGCGTCCCGTCGGTCCTGGTCCCGGTCGTCTCGCTCACCAAGAACAACATCAAGGACACTGTCATCAAGGACGGTGTCTACACGGCCGACGAGATCTGCACGGACAAGTACGCGGCCGCCTGCACCTCCCTCGGTCTGAAGTAGGACCGCAGCGGCCTCCACGCAGGCCGTACGCAGCCCACGCCGGCCCACCCGGGCCGGCCCGCGGCCCCGCACGGACCCCCGGTCCTGCGAGGTCCCAGCGTCCTGCCGGCCGGTGGCCCGCCCAGCGGCCTCCGGCCCACCGGGACCCCCGCGCCTGCCCGGCGCCCCGCCCACTCATCCCCGCCACCGGCGGGACGCCGGGCAGAAACGATTCCTCACCCCCACCCCGCTCCTGCACTTATTGCACGACATCCCCGCCGGTCAGGCGGCGAAGGAGATGGTTCATGTGTCCGCTGCGCCCGTGCTGGCGTTGCGAGGGGTCTCGAAGCGGTTCGGCGCCGTCCAGGCGCTCACCGACGTAGACCTCGAGATTCACGCCGGCGAGGTGGTCGCCCTCGTCGGCGACAACGGCGCCGGCAAGTCCACGCTCGTCAAGACGATCGCCGGCGTGCACCCCATCGATGACGGCGTCATCGAGTGGGAGGGCAAGCCGGTCACGATCACCAAGCCCCACGACGCCCAGAACCTGGGCATCGCGACGGTCTACCAGGACCTCGCGCTGTGCGACAACATCGACGTCGTCGGCAACCTCTTCCTGGGGCGCGAGCTCAAGCGCCGCGGTGTCCTCGACGAGGTGGAGATGGAGCGCCGCGCCCGCGAGCTCCTGACCACCCTGTCCATCCGGATCCCCAGTGTCCGGATCCCCATCGCCTCGCTCTCCGGCGGTCAGCGCCAGACGGTGGCGATCGCCCGTTCGATGCTCGGCGAGCCCCAGCTCGTCATCCTCGACGAGCCGACCGCCGCCCTCGGCGTCGAGCAGACCGCACAGGTGCTCGACCTGGTCGAGCGGCTGCGCGAGCGCGGTCACGCCGTCATCCTCATCAGCCACAACATGGCCGATGTGAAGGCCGTCGCCGACCGGGTGGCGGTCCTGCGGCTGGGCCGCAACAACGGTGTCTTCAAGGTCGCCGAAACCTCGCAGGAAGAGATCATCTCCGCCATCACGGGAGCCACGGACAACGCCGTGACCCGCCGGGCGGCGCGCACCGGGGAGGCTCGCAAGTGAGCACCGAACACCACACCCATGCGGAAGAGGTGGCCCAGCTGGCCAACCCGGCCGCCCCGGCGGACGCCATTCCCGCGGTGGACCCGCGCCTGCTCGTCCGCGAGCAGGGCCTGACCGGCTACCTCAGCGAGTTCGGCCGCCGGATGAAGGCCGGTGACCTGGGCTCCCTCCCGGTCGTGGTGGGCCTGATCGTCATCTGGGGCATCTTCCAGGGGCTGAACGCGAACTTCCTCTCCCCGGAGAACCTCACCAACATCGCGATCACCATGGTCGCCACGGGCATGATGGCCGTCGGCATCATCTTCGTGCTGCTGCTCGGCGAGATCGACCTCTCGGTCGGCTCGGTCAGCGGTGTCTCGGGCGCCCTCTTCGCCGTCCTCGCGGTCACCCACGGCGTCAACGAGTGGCTGGCGATCCTGGCCGCCGTCGCGGGTGGTGCCCTGATCGGCGCAATCCACGGTTTCTTCTTCGCCAAGATCGGCGCGCCGGCCTTCGCGGTCACCCTGTCGGGCCTGCTGTTCTGGTCCGGTGCCATGCTCCAGATCCTCGGCAGCAACGGCACGATCAACATCGACCCCGACGGTGTCGTGGGCCAGCTGACCACGTACTACTTCACGGACGTGGCCGCCGCGTACGGCCTCGCGGCGGTCGCCACGGTCGGGTACTTCCTGGCCGCCTTCGCCGACAACAAGCGCCGGGCCGCCGCGGGCGTCCCGTCGCGCCCCACGAGCGAGCTGCTGCTGCGCACCGGCCTGCTCGCGGTGTTCACCTTCGGCCCCGCCGCGGTGTTCAACCAGTACAAGGGCCTCCCGCTCGCGGTGGTGCTCTTCGTGCTGGTCCTGGTCGGCACGGACTTCGTCCTGCGCCGCACCACCTTCGGCCGGAACGTCTTCGCCCTCGGCGGCAGCGTCGAGGCCTCCCGCCGCGCGGGCATCAACGTCGCCGGCATCCGCATCGCGGTGTTCTCCATCGCGGGCACCTTCGCCGCCATCGGCGGGCTCTTCTGGTGCTCCAAGATCGCGGCGGCGAACCAGAGCGCCGGCGGCGGCGACCTGCTGATGAACGTCATCGCGGCGGCCGTCATCGGCGGCACCAGCCTCTTCGGCGGCCGCGGCCGGACCTGGAACGCCCTCCTCGGTGTCATGGTCATCACCTCGATCCAGTACGGTCTGGCTCTCGAGGGAATCGCCACTCCCGTCCAGTACATGATCACCGGTGCGGTGCTGCTGGCCACCGTGGTGATCGACTCGGTCACCCGCAAGACCCAGAAGACCGCCGGACGCGCCTGACGGCGCCCCGGCGCGGTAAGACCGGTCACAGTGCCCGGTGCCACTCCTCGTGGCACCGGGCACCTGTGCGTACATCAGTTCGTCGGCGTGTACGGGCATATGTGCAGATATGTACCCGAATGTGATGTATGGCATCGGGCAGATGTGCACAGGTATGACGAAGCCGTGACCCGCATGCGGTAGCCCGATGACCACGGTCGCCGACGGAACATTAGACTCGACGAACCAGCTAGCAACTGCAAGGAGGCACGGGTGCTGCTGACCCGCATCAAGGGACCGCGCGATCTGGACCGGCTCAGCCAGGAGGAGCTGGTTCAGCTCTCCGCCGAGATCAGGTCCTTCCTCGTCGACGCCGTCTCCAAGACCGGCGGGCACCTCGGCCCCAACCTCGGTGTGGTCGAGCTGACGATCGCCCTGCACCGGGTCTTCGAGTCGCCGAAGGACCGGATCCTCTTCGACACGGGCCACCAGGCCTACGTCCACAAGCTGCTCACCGGCCGCCAGGACTTCGCCGGCCTGCGCACCAAGGGCGGCCTGTCCGGCTACCCCTCGCGCGCCGAGTCCGACCACGACGTGATCGAGAACTCCCACGCCTCCACCGTGCTGGGCTGGGCCGACGGCCTCGCCAAGGCCAACGAGGTGCTCGGCCGGCCCGACCACCACGTGGCCGCGGTCATCGGTGACGGCGCCCTGACCGGCGGCATGGCCTGGGAGGCGCTGAACAACATCGCCGCCGCCAAGGACCGCCCGCTGGTCATCGTCGTCAACGACAACGAGCGCTCCTACGGCCCCACCATCGGCGGCCTCGCCAACCACCTGGCCACCCTGCGCACCACGGACGGCTACGAGCGCTTCCTGGCCCGCGGCAAGGAGATCCTGGAGCGGACGCCCGTCGTCGGCAAGCCGCTCTTCGAGACCCTGCACGGCGCCAAGAAGGGCCTGAAGGACTTCATCGCCCCGCAGGGCATGTTCGAGGACCTGGGCCTGAAGTACATCGGCCCCATCGACGGCCACGACATCGAGGCCCTGGAGTCCGCGCTCCAGCGCGCCAAGCGCTTCAGCGGCCCCGTCATCGTCCACTGCCTCACCCAGAAGGGCCGCGGCTACACCCCGGCCCTGGAGCACGAGGCGGACCGCTTCCACGCGGTCGGCGTCATCCACCCCGACACCGGCCTGCCGGTGAAGACCGCCGCCGCCAGCTGGACCTCCGTCTTCGCCGACGAGATGGTGAAGATCGGCCACGAGCGCCCGGACGTCGTCGGCATCACCGCCGCCATGCTCCACCCGGTCGGCCTCAACAAGTTCGCCGAGGCCTTCCCGGAGCGCATCTACGACGTCGGCATCGCCGAGCAGCACGGCGCGACGTCCGCGGCGGGCCTCGCCACCGGCGGCGTCCACCCGGTCTTCGCGGTGTACGCCACCTTCCTCAACCGTGCCTTCGACCAGGTCCTGATGGACGTCGCGCTGCACAAGTGCGGCGTCACCTTCGTCCTGGACCGGGCCGGCGTCACCGGCGACGACGGCGCCTCCCACAACGGCATGTGGGACATGTCCATCCTCCAGGTCGTCCCCGGTCTGCGGCTCGCCGCGCCGCGCGACGCCGAGCAGCTGCGCGCCCAGCTGCGCGAGGCCGTCGAGGTCAAGGACGCCCCCACCGTGGTGCGCTTCTCCAAGGGCGTCGTGGGCCCGGCCGTCCCGGCCGTCGGCCGCATCGGCGGCATGGACGTGCTGCGCGCCCCGGCCCCCGAGGTCACCCGGCCGGACGTGCTGATCGTCTCGGTCGGCGCGCTCGCCCCGATGTGCCTGGAGGTCGCCGACCTCCTCGACAAGCAGGGCATCAGCAGCACCGTCGTCGACCCGCGCTGGGTCAAGCCGGTCGACGAGGCCCTGGCCCCGCTGGCCGAGCAGCACCGCGTGGTCGTCACCGTCGAGGACAACGGCCGGGCCGGCGGTGTGGGCTCCGCAGTCTCGCAGGCGCTGCGCGACGCGGGCGTCGACGTACCACTGCGCGACTTCGGCATCCCGCAGCGCTTCCTCGACCACGCCCTGCGCAAGGAGATCCTGGCCGAGATCGGCCTGACCGCCCCGAACATCGCGCGGCAGGTCACCGGCCTCGTCGCCAAGCTCGACGGGCGCCTCGACAGCGAGCGGGCCGCCGCCGTGGACTAGCGGCGACCGTCCGGCGGCTAGCGGCGTCCGTCCGGCGGCCGCGGGGCGGGCCGTCCGGAAATCGCCCCGCGCAGGGTGCGTAGATCGATGCGCGGTTGCACGTCACGGGCCGGGAGATCACTCTTGGAGAGTGGGCCTCCCGGCCCGTTCGTGTGCGTCGACACCTGTTCGGAGGTGTGTCGGTGAGTACGGATATGAACAGTCCCTTCCGCACCAAGACGGTGGAGCAATCCATCCGCGACACGGAGGAGCCGGAACACGCCCTCAAGAAGTCGCTGTCGGCCTGGGACCTGACCGTCTTCGGTGTCGGTGTCATCATCGGCACGGGCATCTTCGTCCTGACGGGCATCGCGGCCCGCAACAACGCCGGCCCCGCCACTTCCCTGTCCTTCGTGGCGGCGGGCGTCGTCTGCGCCCTCGCGGCCCTCTGCTACGCCGAGTTCGCGTCCACCGTGCCGGTGGCGGGCTCGGCGTACACGTTCTCGTACGCCTCGATCGGAGAGCTGCCCGCCTGGATCATCGGCTGGGACCTGGTGCTGGAGTTCGCGCTGGGCACCGCCGTGGTGGCGGTCGGCTGGTCCGGCTACGTCCGGCACCTGATGGACACCAACCTCGGCTGGACGATGCCCCGCGCGCTGTCCGGACCCGATGCGGGAGGCAGTTTCGACCTGCTGGCGTTCCTGCTGGTCCTTGTGCTGACGGCGATCCTGGTCATCGGGACGAAGCTGTCGGCCCGGATCACCGCGATCGTCGTCGCCATCAAGGTGACCGTGGTCATGCTGGTCATCATCGCGGGCCTGTTCTTCATCAAGTCCGACAACTACAAGCCCTTCGTCCCGCCGGCCCAGCCGCAGCCGGAGGGTACCAGCGGGTGGAAGGCGCCGCTGGTCCAGGTGCTGTTCGGCTACGAGCCCACCAACTTCGGCGTCATGGGCATCTTCACGGCCGCCTCCCTCGTCTTCTTCGCCTTCATCGGCTTCGACGTCGTGGCCACCGCGGCCGAGGAGACCAAGAACCCGCAGCGGGACATGCCGCGCGGCATCCTGGGCTCGCTGCTCATCTGCACGGTCCTGTACGTCGCCGTGACCCTGGTGGTCACGGGCATGCAGAAGTACACGGAGATGTCGCCGACCGCTCCGCTCGCCGAGGCCTTCAAATCCGTGAACCAGCCGTTCTTCGCCGGCGCCATCAGCCTGGGGGCGTCCGTCGGCCTGATCACGGTGTGCATGATCCTGTTGCTCGGTCAGACCCGCGTGTTCTTCGCGATGAGCCGTGACGGACTGCTGCCGCGCGTCTTCTCCGTCACCCACCCGAAGTACCGCACCCCGTACCGGGCGACCGTCCTGCTCGGTGTGGTCATCGCCGTCGTCGCGGGCTTCACCAGCCTGGAGAACCTCGCGGAACTGGTGAACATCGGCACCCTGTTCGCCTTCGTGGTGGTCGCGCTCGGCGTCATCATCCTGCGCAGGACCCGCCCCGACCTGCACCGGGCGTTCCGCACCCCGTGGGTGCCGGTCATCCCGATCCTGTCGATCGCGGCCTCGTTCTGGCTGATGCTCAACCTGCCGACCGAGACCTGGGCCCGGTTCGCCATCTGGATGGTCATCGGCTTCATCGTGTACTTCGCGTACAGCCGCCGCAACAGCCGCCTGGGCCAGGTCGGCGCGAACGCCAAGTACTGATCCGCCCCGGCACCGTCACCGCGGGGGGGGGGGGGGGGGGGGGGGGGGGGGGGGGGGGGGGGAGCGGGGGGGGGGGGGGGGGGGGGGGGGGGGGGGGGGGGGGGGGGGGGGGGGG
>NZ_JBVHVT010000076.1:0-44066 GCF_055564695.1 Streptomyces sp. NPDC029014 | reverse complement strand
CTCCCCCCCCCCCCCCCCCCCCCCCCCCCCCCCCCCCTCCCCCCCCCCCCCCCCCCCCCCCTCGCCCTCCCCCCCCCCCCCCGCGGTCGTGCCCGCCTTGCCGCTCCTTTCGGCCACGGCCGCCGGTCGCCCGTCCTCGGCGGCCCGGGGCCGGGAAGAGGGGCGGAGGCCCGTGCGGGCAGCGCTCTTCCGGGCGGTCCGGTCCGGACCGAACGTTCCCGCATTGGTCTGGACATGGCCAACTCCCGTCAATAGATTGGAACTTGGTCTAGACCTGGAAGCGTGCCCGGTGCGGCCGCGGGAACCGCCCCCGCGGCCATCCCCGCACGCGCGCACGCTCTCACCGGAACTCCCCCCACGTTCGAGGAGCAGCTGACCCATGCGCCCCATCCGCATGCCCATTCGCATGCCCATCCGCGTCCGCACGCCGTTCCGTACGCCCGCCCGTCTGCCCCGGCGCGCCGGCGCCGCCGCCCTCGGGATCGGCGTGGCCGCCGGTCTCGCGCTCGCCGTCGCACCCGGAGCCAGCAGCCACGGCTACACCGACACCCCCGTCAGCCGCCAGAAGCTCTGCGCCAACAGGACCGTCTCCGACTGCGGCCCGATCCAGTGGGAGCCGCAGAGCGTCGAGGGCCTCAAGGGCTTCCCCGCCGCCGGCCCGGCCGACGGCCGCATATGCGCCGGCGGGCACGGCGAGTTCGCCCAGCTCGACGACCCGCGCGGCGGCGCCTGGCCCGCCACCCGGGTCACCGCCGGGCAGGGGTACGCCTTCCGGTGGCAGTTCACCGCCAACCACGCCACCACCGACATCAAGTACTACGTCACCAAGAACGGCTGGGACCCCACCAAGCCCCTCACCCGCGCCGCCCTCGAACCCCAGCCCTTCCTCACGGTCGCCTACAACGGCGCCCGGCCCGCCATGACCACCGTCCACCAGGGCGTCATGCCCGCGGGCAAGACCGGCCGGCACGTGATCCTGGCCGTCTGGACGGTCCACGACACCCCGAACGCCTTCTACGCCTGCTCCGACGTCCAGTTCTGACCGGCGACGGGCGAGGGTCGGAGCGGGGCCGGGGGTCGGGGTTCGGGGGTCGTGAGGTCGGGCCGGGGACCGTAGGGCCGCACCGCGACGGCATTCAGTTCTGACGCTGCGTCAGCTACCCTCCGGCCGCATGCGGACGACACCCGGCACCGGCACCGGCACCCCCGCCCACCGCACCGGCACCCCCGCCCACCGCACCGTGGCCGAGCTCATCGCCCGCCAATGGGGCGACCACCGCCCGGGGCTGAAGTACCACGGCCCGGACGGAGGCGCCGTCACCGTCCTCAGCCGCCACCGGACCGCCCAGGAGAGCGCGGCGCGCGCCGCGCTGCTCGCCGACCTCCTGCCGGCCCGGGCCGAACCGCACGTGGGGGTGTTGCTCGACAACACCCCCGAGTTCCCGTTCTGGCTCGGGGCGGCGGCCCTCGCCGGGGCCGCCGTCGCCGGGATCAACCCCACCCGGCGCGGTCCCGAGCTGGCGCGGGACGTCCTGCACACCGACTGCCGGATCCTGGTCACCGAGTCCGCCCACCTGCCGCTGCTGCGCGGCCTCGACCTGCCGGGCGTGCGCATCCTGGTGACCGGCACCGAGGAGTACGCCGCCCTGCTCGCCCCGTACGCGGCTGCCGCGCCCGGCGATGCCGGCATCGACACCGCCCCCGGGCCCGACTCCCGGTTCCTCCTCTACTTCACGTCCGGCTCCACCGGCACGCCCAAGGCCGCCGTCTGCACCCAGGGCCGGCTCGCCGCCGCCGGTGACTCCCTGGCCCGCGCCTTCTCGGTCACCCCGGACGACGTCCACTACGTCTGCATGCCGCTCTTCCACGGCAACGCCGTCATCGCCGACTGGCTGCCCGCCCTCGCCGCCGGCGCCCCGGTGGCGCTGCGCCGCCGCTTCTCCGCCTCCGCGTTCCTGGAGGACGTACGGGCCTTCGGCGCGACCTACTTCACGTACGTCGGCCGGGCCGTCCAGTACCTGCTGGCCACCGCGCCCCGCCCCGACGACCGCGAACACCCCCTGCGCCTCGGCTTCGGCACCGAGGCCGGGGCCGTGGACGCAGCCCGCTTCACCGACCGCTTCGGGGTCCGGCTGGTGGAGGGCTACGGGGCCACCGAGGGCGGCGCCTCCGTGCAGCGCACCCCCGACACCCCGCCCGGCGCCCTCGGCCGGGCGGCGCCGGGGGACGACCTCGCCGTGGTCGACCCGGAGACCGGAGCCGAGTGCCCGCCGGCCGAGCTGGACGGCCACGGCCGCCTCCGCAACGGCTCCGCGGCCATCGGCGAACTGGTCAACCGCGGCCGCGCCCGGTTCGAGGGGTACTGGCGCAACCCGGACGCCGAGGCGGCCCGCACCCGCAACGGCTGGTACTGGACCGGCGACCTCTTCTATCGGGACGCCGCCGGGTTCCTCTACTTCGCGGGACGCACGGACGACCGGCTGCGCGTCGACAGCGAGAACCTGGCCGCCGCGGCGATCGAGAACATCCTGGCCCGATGGTCCCCGGTGGCCGCGGTCGCCGTGTACGCGGTGCCGGACGAGGCGGCCGGCGACCAGGTCATGGCCGCACTCGTCATGAAGTCGGGGGAGCGGTTCGTGCCGGAGGCCTTCTCCGCGTTCCTGGCCGCCCAGCCCGATCTCGGCACCAAGATGGCCCCGCGCTACGTCCGCGTCCTGGACGCCATGCCGACCACCGCCACCAACAAGATCCACCGGGTCGCGCTGCGCCGTGCGGGCTTCCGCTGCCCGGACCCGGTCTGGTGGTCGCCCCCGGGCACGCAGGGCTACCGCCCGCTCGACCCGGAATCCCGGGCGGCCCTGCTCGCCGCGTACGCCGCGCACGGCCGCACGGAGCTCCTGGAGCGCTGACCGGAGAACCTGGTTTGGAGCACCCCTCGGGACCAGGTAGTATTTTCTCTGTCAGCAGGCGCCGCTAGCTCAGTTGGTTAGAGCAGCTGACTCTTAATCAGCGGGTCCGGGGTTCGAGTCCCTGGCGGCGCACCTGTCCTTCGGGCGGTTACCGGTTCACCGGTAACCGCCCGAAGTGTTTTCCCGGGCCTCCGCGCCCCGGGTCGTTCCCCGGTCGCCGTCTCCGCCCCGCCCCGCGCCGTCCCGCCCCGCCCCGCCCGCGCCCTCTCCCGTGAGGCGCGTCACAGGACGGTTCAGAGGGCGAGCGACAGCAGCAGGGGTGCGGCCTTCCGGTTCAGGACCTCCGCGGCGGCCCGCAGCCGGTGCGCGTGCTCGACCGGCATCGACAGGGCCAGGCAGCCCACCGAGGCTCCCGCGGTGATCGGGACCGCGGCACACACCGTGCCGAGCGCGTACTCCTGGAGGTCCAGCATCGGGACCGTGGCCGGCTGGGCGTCGAGCTTCGACATCAGGACCCGCTCGTTCACGATCGTCTTCGACGTGAGCCGGGCGATCTTGTGCCGGGACAGGTGGTCGCGCCGCCCGTTCTGGTCGAGCTGGGTGAGCAGGCACTTCCCGACCGCGCTGGCGTGCGCCGCGGACCGGAAGTCGACCCACTCGTGCACCTTCGGGGTGCGCGGACTGTCCGCGAACTGCGTGATCTTCACCTCGCCGTCCTCGTACCGGCTGATGTAGACCGCCGCGCCCACCGAGTCCCGCAGCCGGTCCAGGGTGTCCTGGAGCTTGGTCTGCAGGGCCTGCTGCCTGTCTATCCCCGAGCCGAGGAGCACGAGGGAGTCGCCTATGGCGTAGGCGCCGTCCGACACCTCCAGTACGTACCCCTCCCTGCGCAGCATGAGGAGCATGGGCGCGAGATGGACGGCGGGCAGTCCGGTCTCGCGCGCGATCTGTACGTCGGTCACCCCACCGGAATGGCGGGCGATGGCTTCGAGCACGCGCAGGGCGTACTGCACCGAATGGAACGGCGCGGTCGGCTCGGGCTTCAGCGCCACGGTCTCCCCCTACCAGGTTGTTACCGCTTGCGTTACCACGATAGCCACCAAGGGGCCCACGTGGAGCGCCTGTTGATGAGATTGATGGCTCAATCATGTGCCTCTGCCTCGATCTACTCCATTGGCATATGCCAAGGTCAAGGGCCCGCCCCCGGAGGGGTCGGGAATGCCCGCCGGGCCCTCACGGTTCGAGTTCCTCGTACGGATGCCGAACCGAGACGGGAGCGACAGTGAGTGACATCGGGGACCCCGAGAACGCCCGACGCGACACGGGACAGGACGCCGGACGACACCCCGGAGCGGGCGCGGCCCGGGCGACGGACCCCGCGCCCGACCCGGTGCGCGGCACCCGCCACGGCCGCGCGCCCGTCCCGCTCTCCGTCCTCGACCTCGTCACCGTCGGCAGCGGCAGCACCGCCCACCACTCCCTGCGCACCAGCGTCGCCCTCTCCCGGCTCGCCGAGTCCCGCGGCTACCAGCGCCACTGGGTCGCGGAGCACCACTCCATGCCCGGGGTGGCCAGCTCCTCGCCGGCGGTGATCCTGGCCCACCTCGCCGCCCACACCTCCCGGATCCGGCTCGGCTCCGGCGGGGTCATGCTGCCCAACCACGCCCCGCTCGCCGTCGCCGAGCAGTTCGGCACCCTGGAGGCCCTCGCCCCCGGCCGGATCGATCTCGGCCTCGGTCGCGCCCCCGGCACCGACGGGCGCACGGCCGCCGCGCTGCGCGGGCCGGGCCGGCTCGACGAGGCCGCGGACGAGTTCCCCCGCCTCCTCGCCGAACTCACCCGCTTCCTCGACGACGACTTCCCCGCCGGCCACCCGTACGCCCGGGTGCACGCCGTGCCCGGCCCGGTGCAGGGGCCGACCGGCCGCCCGCCGCTGTGGCTCCTCGGCTCCTCCGGGTTCAGCGCCCGCCTCGCCGGCGAGCTCGGCCTGCCGTTCGCGTACGCCCACCACTTCTCCGCCGCCGGCACCCTGCCCGCCCTGGAGCTCTACCGGCAGACGTTCCGGCCCTCGGCCGTCCTGGACGCCCCGTACGCCCTGATCGGCGTGTCCACGCTGGCCGCGGACACCGCCGCGGACGCCCGCGCCCAGGTCCTCACCGGCGCCCTGTCGATGCTGCGGCTGCGCACCGGCCGGCCCGGGCTGATACCCACCCCGGAGGAGGCGGCGGCGTACGGATACTCCCCGCTGGAGCGGGAGTTCGTCGACAACTGGATGTCCAACGTCGTGCACGGCACCCCCGACGAGGTCCGTGCCGGGCTCGACGCCCTGGCCGCCCGCACGGGCGCCGACGAGCTGATGCTGACCGCCAACGCGCACGGCGGCGCGGCCCGGCTGCGCTCGTACGAGCTCGTCGCAGACGCGTACGGGATGCCCGCCGGGGAGCCGGCAGCTGATTGATCCCGGGCGAACGCAGTTCGGCTGGTTTGTTGCCGAAACCTTGCGGGAGCATGCCCTAAAGGACCCTTAAACCGCTCGTCACCCGGGGTGGCGAGCGGTTTCTCTTGCCCTCGCACGCCTCTGACGAGGGGATTTGTGCGCGGAGTGGTCTAGTCCTTCTTTGGTCCAAACCATTGACGGGGTCAGTTGGTGATCGCTATCACTTCTCCCACCCGAACCTCTTGCCCTCCCCTCCCACTTCCCGGAGGCAGTTCATGCACATCCGTAAACCCCTCGTCGCGGCCGCCGCCACGGCCGCGCTGGCAGCCGGAGCGATGGCCGGCTTCGCGGGGCTCGGCACCGCCCGGGCCGCGGACGCCTCCGCGACGGCCGGCAGCGGCAACGTCCGGATCGCGTACTACGACCAGTGGAGCGTGTACGGGAACGCCTTCTACCCCAAGCACCTCGACACCCGTGGCATAGCGGGCAAGTTGGACGTCATCAACTACTCGTTCGGCAATATCCACCCCACCAACCTCACCTGCTTCATGGCCAACAAGGCCGCGGGTGACGACAACAACCCCAACGCGGGCGACGGTGCGGGCGACTCCTACGCCGACTACCAGAAGTCCTTCGGCGCGGCCGACTCCGTCGACGGCGTCGCCGACACGTGGGACCAGCCGATCGTGGGCGTCTTCAACCAGTTCAAGGAGCTGAAGGCCAAGTACCCCCACCTGAAGATCAACATCTCGCTGGGCGGCTGGACCTACTCCAAGTACTTCCACGACGCGGCCAAGACGGACGCCTCCCGCAAGAAGTTCGTCTCCTCCTGCATCGACCAGTACCTCAAGGGCAACCTCCCGGTCGAGGGCGGCTTCGGCGGCCCCGGCACCGCGGCCGGCATCTTCGACGGCATCGACATCGACTGGGAGTACCCGGGCTCCTCCGGCGGCCACCTCGGCAACCACTACGGCCCCGAGGACAAGCAGAACTTCACGCTCCTCCTCGCCGAGTTCCGCAAGCAGCTCGACGAGTACGGCGCCGCGGGCGGCGGCAAGAAGTACATGCTGACCGCGGCCCTCCCGGCCGGCCAGGACAAGATCAAGTACATCGAGACCGACAAGATCGGCCGGTACTTGGACTACGCCAACATCATGACGTACGACATGCACGGCGCCTGGGACGGCGACGGGCCCACCTACCACCAGTCCCCGCTGCTGGACTCCCCGGCCGACCCGACCGACCCGATCGCCCCGGGCACCGAGAAGTACGGCATCAAGAACGCCATCGACGCCTGGATCGACGGCGACCCGGTCTACGGCATCGCCGGCGGCTTCCCCGCCGACAAACTGACCCTGGGCTACGAGTTCTACTACCGCGGCTGGAAGGGCGTCCCGGAGGGCACGACCCACGGCCTCGCCCAGACCGCGACCGGCGGATCCGGCCCGCGCCCCTACAGCCAGCAGGCCGGCATCGCCCACTACAAGGAGCTCGGCGGCATCGTCGACAACCCGGCGACCACCTTCTGGGACGACCGGGCCAAGGCCTCGTACTTCTACAAGGACGGCGAGTTCTTCACCGGCCTCGACCAGAAGTCCGTCCGGGCCCGCGTCAACTACGGCAAGAGCCGCGGCCTCGCCGGCGCGATGATGTACTCCCTGCTCGGCCTGGACGACAACGCCACCCTGCTGAACCAGATCTCGGACGCCCTCGGCAGCTCCACGCAGCCCCCGACCACGCCGCCTCCCACCACCCAGCCGCCGACCACGCAGCCCCCGACCACCCAGCCGCCCACCACCCCGCCGACCACGCAGCCCCCGACCACCCAGCCGCCCAGCACGGGCTGCACCGCCCCGGTCTACGCCGCGGGCACGGTCTACACCGGCGGCACGGAGGTGTCGCACAAGGGCCGCAGGTGGAAGGCCCAGTGGTGGACGCAGAACGAGGAGCCCGGCACTACCGGTGAATGGGGTGTCTGGAAGGACCTCGGCGCCTGCTGATCTCCCCCCACCCCGCGCCGAGCGACTCCCCGCCCCGCACCCACCAGCCCGGGTGCGGGGCGGAGGGGTGCCTACGACACGGGCCTACCAGCCGTCGTGGTCGGCGCCCGGGCGGGTGCCGATCATTTCGGCGATGCGTTCCGGGGCGACCGCGCGGGAGTACAGCCAGCCCTGGCCGGTGTCGCAGCCGACGCGCCGCAGCCGGGCCGCCTGGCCGGCGGTCTCCACGCACTCCGCGGTGACGGTGAGGCCCAGCCGGTGCGCGAGCTGTACGAGGGCCTCGACGATGGTCTCGTCGGCCGGGTTCGGGTGGGTGCCCTCGTCGTAGCGGAAGCCGCGGACGAAGGAGCCGTCCAGCTTGAGCACCGACACCGGGAGGCGGCTCAGGTAGGCGAGGTTCGAGTAGCCGGTGCCGAAGTCGTCGATGGCGATCCGCACGCCCATGTCGCTGAGGGCCTGGAGGGCCTGGAGCGGGCGGCCCGCGGAGCCCATCACCGCGGACTCGGTGAGTTCCAGCTGGAGCAGCTGCGGGGCGAGTCCGGTCTCGGCGAGGATCCCCGCGACGTCGCCGACCAGGTCGGAGTCCCAGACCTGGCGGACCGCGACGTTGACGGAGACGAAGACGGGGGAGTCGCTGGGGTGCTCGATCTGCCAGCGCCGGGCCTGCCGGCAGGCGGTCCGCAGCACCCAGCGGCCCAACTGGACGATGGAGCCGTCCTCCTCGGCGATGCCGATGAACCGATTCGGCGTCAGGCTGCCGAACTGCGGGTGGTTCCACCGGACCAGGGCCTCCACCCCCCGCACGGCCCCGCTCTCCAGGTCCACCAGCGGCTGGTACTCCACCTCGAACTCGCCGCGCTCCACGGCCGGGCGGAGCGTGGAGGTGAGGGCCTGGCGGGTCATCCGGTGGGCGTTGCGCTCGGGGTCGAAGAGGGTCCAGCGGGCCTTGCCGTCGGCCTTCGCCCAGTACAGGGTCGTGTCCGCGGCCTGCATCAGGCCGGTCGCCGAGGTGCCGGCCGCGGCCCGCTCCACCACGCCGATCGACGCCGACACCGACAGCCGCTGCCCGGCCAGGTCGAAGGGCTCCTGGACGGCGGCCAGGGCGCTGCGCGCCAGGTCCACGAGCTGCTCGGTGCCGGTGGAGTCCTCCACCAGCAGGGCGAACTCGTCGCCGCCGAGCCGGGCGACGAGGTGCCCGCCGGTGCGCCCGTACCCGGACTGGTCGGCGCACTGGGTGAGTCGGGCCGCGACGGCGGTCAGCAGTCGGTCGCCGACCCGGTGGCCGAGGGTGTCGTTGACCGCCTTGAAGCCGTCCAGGTCGAGGTAGCACAGGCCGATCCGGCCCGTGCCGCCGTGCTCGTACGAGGAGGCCTCCAGGGCGGCGGAGAGCCGTTCGAAGAACAGGGTCCGGTTGGGCAGGCGGGTCACCGGGTCGTGCATCTGGAGGTGCCGCAGCCGGGCCTGGAGGTCGCGGCGGTCGCTGATGTCGGCGACGGACAGCAGCACGTCCCGGGTGCCGGGGACGGGGCCGAGGGTGACCTCGGTCCACAGGGAATGCCCGTCGGGGTGTTTGAGGCGGCGCGTGCAGCGCAGTCGGGCCTGTCGGCCGCGCAGCACCTCCTGGTAGGCCTGCCAGGTGCGGGCCTCGGCGCCGAGGTCCACCAGGTCGGCTGCGCGTTGTTCGACGAGCGCGTGCGGTTCGGTGCCGAGGAGGCCGGCCAGGGCGGTGTTCGCGGCGACGACGTGGCCGCTGCGGTCGACGACGGCCATGGCGAGGTGGGCGGCGTTGAACGCGGCCCTGAAGTCCCGTGCTTCGGAGTCGCTGCGGGGGGTCGGGGAGGGCATGACTGGCACGGCGGGGTGACGCTCCGTAATGGCCGATCGGATGCTGTCGGCCGCCGAACCGGTTTCGTCAGAGGTTCCGCTCACCGTTGGCTCCCGCAGTGCTCGTCGTGTCCGTGCAGGAAAGTGTGCCGATCATAGAGGTAGCCGTACGGCCCCATCCAGCGGCGTCGCCGGATGGGGGGCGGTGCTTCGGTGTGCTGACGGTCTGTCGGCACGTCCTCGCGCGATCGTTTCTGCGCAGCCCTGAGCGGCCTCCGACCCCTACTGATCTCCCGTGATCGGTCGTGACGTTCTGTAGCAAGAGGGTGAACCTCTGAGGTCACCGGGTTGCCGTATTGCTCACTCGTGTGGGGCACTGGAACAGGGCGCTAGTACGACAATCACCCCAGGGTGGGAGGAGTTGGTACGAATCCACCACGGGAGGTCGATGTGCCGCGACAGGAGACACCCGGGGGAGTGGATCGCTCCCGCATGCGCAGCACGGCGGCGGCCCTCACCTCCCTGACGGCGCTCGCGGCCATGTCGCTCGTCACGGGTCCCGCGTCCGCCGCCGATCCCGGTGTCGGCCCCTGTGCGCTGACCCGCACGTCGGCCCACCACTCCCTGGGGCTGGACACCTGGAACGGCGCCTATCCGCAGCCGCAGCGCACCCTGAACGCGGTCATGGTCTTCCTGTCCTTCCCCGACCACCGGGCCACCCTGACCACCGAGGAGCTGGCCGCCGACTACTTCCCCGCCACCAGCGACTTCTTCGAGCGGGCCTCGTACGGCCGGTTCCGCCTGGTCCCGCACCCGCAGGCGCAGTGGATCACCATGCCCAAGCCGTCCACCGCGTACGGGATACAGCGCGACTGGGCCGCCCGGGACCGGGCCGCCTACCTGCGCGACGCGGTCGTCGCCGCCGACCGGGAGGTCGACTTCTCGCGGTACGACATCGTGTACTTCGTCGCGGACCCGGACGCACCGGGCGTGGACTCGGACGCCACCAAGGTGGTCAACTTCGAACGGCCGATCCGGGCCGACGGGACGGACCTGCACCGCATCGTCACCGTCTTCGAGCGGCACCCGCCGGACCGCAACGTCCTGGCGCACGAGACCGGGCACGTCTTCGACCTGCCCGACCTCTACCACCGGCCGACGGACGGCAAGGGCGACTGGGACACGTACGTCGGCGACTGGGACGTCATGGGCAGCCAGTTCGGCATGTCGCCCGACCTCTTCGGCTGGCACAAGTGGAAGCTGGGCTGGCTGGACGCCTCCCAGGTGGACTGCGTGCAGTCGGGCTCCTCCCTGCACACCCTGCAGCCCGTGGGCCGCTCCCCGCTGCCGGGCGCCACGGGCGGGACCCGGCTCGCGGTGATCCGTACGGGGCCCGGCAGCGCCATCGCCGTCGAGGCGCGCGGCTCCTCCGGGAACGACGGGGACACCTGCACGGAGGGCGTGCTGGTCTACCGGGTGCGCAACGAGGCCCCCTCGGGCGGCGGCCCGATCGAGGTGCTGGACGGGCATCCGGACACGGAGGCGTGCTGGGACCGCTCGGTGTACCCGCCGCTGGCGGACGCGCCGCTGGAGGTGGGGCAGTCGTTCACGGTGCCGGGGGAGCGGATCAGGGTCGAGGTGGCGGACCGGACCGCGACGGGCGCCTACACCGTCAAGATCACCACTTGACCGGAGGCTGTCGGCATGACGAAGAAGGCCCCCCACTCGCGTGGGGGGCCTTCTTCCGTCTGTGCGCCGCCAGGGACTCGAACCCCGGACCCGCTGATTAAGAGTCAGCTGCTCTAACCAACTGAGCTAGCGGCGCTTGCTGACGAGGAAGACATTAGCAGGAGGACGGCCGGAAGGAAAAATCGATATCCGCAGCTCGGGCCGCCCGCACGTACGCCCACAGCAGCGTCTCCGGTCCGGGCAGCCAGGGGGAGCGGGTGTCGGGGGCCACGAGCCAGCGCGACGGGCCCGGGACGGCGGCCAGCGGCGGGACGGTGACGGCGTCCCCGTGGCCGTGGCACAGCGGTGCCGGGAGCGGCCCGCCCCACTCCTCCCAGGTCAGCAGGGACGGGAGCCGGTGGGCGGTCCCGGTGGTGGCGAAGAGCAGCATCCGGCCGCGGTGGACGGCGACCGGCCCGCAGCCCGGCCCCTCGGACCACAGCAGGTCCAGCATGCGGCGGCCGAGGACGAGGGGGACGTTGACGACGTCGAAGGCGGTCCCGCAGGGCAGCACGGCCGGGGCGGCGGGACGGGCCTGCCAGGCGGCGAGGGTGCCGTGCGGACGGGTCGAGGCCGACGCGAGCCAGGCGGCGCCCAGCGGGGTGACGTGGGTGGCGGTGCGGGCGTCCTGGGTGGGACAGGCGGAAGCGGAAGCCGTCGTCAGCGTCGTCATGCCGTCCGGTTTACCGCGCGTAGCGATTCGGTTTCCAGCAGTTACCGGAAACCCGGACGCGCGGGGTGCGCATGCGCTATGTTGCGCCCCGCATATGCCGCGGGCCGGTCCCCCCGGCCCGTTCCGCCGGCCCGTTCCGCCGGCCCGTTCCGCCCGCGCGGCCCGTTCCGGCCGCTGCCGTCCCGCCCGCTGGGCCTGTCCCGCCCGCCGGGCCCCGGCGGCCCCGCCGGTCCCGCTCGTCCCGCTCGTCCCGGTCAGACCGTGCCCGGCCCGCCGCTGCGCTGGAGGGTCTCCCCGAACTCGATCATCTTGCGGGCGTAGTCCTCGGTCCACTCGGCCTCGGCGGCGATCACTGTCGGGTCCAGCCGGTCGAACCGCCGCGGGTCCGCGAGCTGGGCCGCCGCCACCGCCTGGAACTCCATGGCCCGCTCCGTCGCCGCCCGGAAGGCGAGCGTCAGCTCGGTGGCCCGGGCCAGCAGCTCCCGCGGGTCCTCGATCGACTCCAGGTCGAAGAAGTGCTCCGGGTCCGCGGTCGCCTCCGAGGGCTCGAAGAGCAGGGGTGCGGGTCGCAGCTTCCGCTCGGTCCGCTCGGGCTCTGCCATGCGTGTCCTCCTGCTGACCTGCTGGACGTACGGGACCGGTCCTTCCGGGCCACCCTCCATTGTCCAACGCCGCGCAAGAGCGCCGTCGTCAGGCCGCGACCGGCTGCTGCCGCCGCAGCGTCGCCACTTCGTCGAGGACGCCGGCCAGTGCCCGCGCCGCCCCCTCCGGCGCCCGGAAGCCGCCGGCTCCGTCGAGGAGCTCGTGGATCCCGGGGAGCGAGAGGGTCCGCTGCGCCGGCAGCATGCCGACGCGGGCCAGCACGGGGCGCAGCATCTCGGCGGCCGGTGCACCGCCGGTGGGTCCGGCGCTGTAGCTGACCAGGCCGACCGGCTTGGCCTGCCACTCGTGGAAGAGGTGGTCGACGGCGTTCTTGAAGGGGGCGGTGAAGCCGCCGTTGTACATCGGCATGACGAACAGGAAGGCCTCGGCGGAGTCCACCAGGGCGCTCCAGTCGCGGGTGTGCCGGTGGGTGTAGATGCCGGTGGAGGCGTACTCCGGCTCGTCGAGGAAGGGCAGGGCGATCTCGCCGAGATCGACGGGGGTCACCTCGAAGCCGCCGTGGGTGCGGGCCTGCTCGGCGACCCAGCGGGCCACCGGGCGGGCCGAGGAGGTCGGGCGGACGGAGGCGGAGATGACGTGCAGGCGGGTCATGGTGGGGCTCCTCGGTGGCGTGGAGGGGGTCAGTGGTTGACGTATCACCTATCGAAGCGGACGGATGAGTGACGTGTCAACCATGTAGATGACATGTCATCGATCTGGGTAGAGTGGCCGTATGAGCGAATCAGGGCCGCGCTGGCTCACCGACTCCGAGCAGGACGCCTGGTACGCGTGGCGGCGGATGTTCCCGCTGGTCAACGCCGAGATCGCCCGCGACCTGACCCAGGACAGCGGACTGTCCGAGGCCGACTACGACGTCCTGTCCGTCCTCGGCTCCACCGACGGCCACCGCCTGCGCATCAGCGCCCTCGCCGAGCTCATGCAATGGTCCCGCAGCCGCCTGTCCCACCAGCTCACCCGCATGGAGCAGCGCGGCATCGTCCGCCGTGAGGACGTCGCCACCGACGGGCGCGGCGCCGAGGTCGTCCTCACCCCGCTCGGGGTGGACACGATCACGACGGCGGCGCCGCTCCACGTCGAGTCCGTACGCCGCCACCTCGTCGACGTCCTGACCCCGGAGCAGCTGCGCACCTTCGCCGAGGTCGGCGAGCTGCTCCGGGAGCGGATGGGCGTCACCCGCAAGCCCCGCACCCCCCGCTGAGACCGTCCGACGGGCTCAGGGCCGCCAGGGCACCCGGTGCTCCGCCAGGTGCGCCAGCACCGCGTGGTTGGCCTCCCAGCCGTCGGGGAACTTCACCGTCACCCCCAGCTGCACCGGCTCCGCGGACGGATGGTCGTCCAGCAGTTCCGCTATCCCCGCCCGGGCCACCACCACGCAGGCGTGCCGGTGCCGCGAGGCCAGCACGCACAGCCGGCCCGTCTCCAGGTGGAAGGCCGTGGCGTCCGGCCGCCCCGACAGCGGGTGCAGCACCACCGTCAGGTCGTACTCGCGGCCCTGGAGCCGGTTCGCGGTGTCCACGGTCACCCCGGACACCCCGAGCGAGGCCAGCGCCGTGCGCACCGCGGCCGCCTGGTCGCGGTGCGCGGTCCCCACGGCGATCCGGTCGGCCGTGAGCGGGACCGGGGCGGGCGACTGCTCGTCCGAGGTCGCCGCCCTGCGGTCCAGGGCCCGCCGGACCACCAGGGCCACGGCCCGGACCGCCTCCGGGTCCGTGCGCGGCGTGCGCCGGGCGGGCAGCTCCAGCAGGCCCCAGCCGGCCTCGGCGGCCTCGTCCAGCACCCGGTCCGGGCCGGAGCCGTCCGAGGGGACCCCGTACGCGAGCCGGCGCTCGCCGGGGCCGGTCCCGCTGCGGAACTGCGAGTACGGGTAGAAGGCTCGCGAGACCAGCGGCGCGGCCGTCGCCGGGAGCCGCCAGGACACGGGCAGCCGGTGCTGCGGCAGCTGCGGGTTGTGCGCCAGCAGCGTGGTGACCGCCGAGGCCGAGGGGTCGTAGGACAGGCCCGCCCACTGCTCGGCACCCACCACGCTGAACGGGTCCAGCTGCCCCGGGTCGCCCACGAACAGCGCCCGCTCGAACAGCCCGCCCACGGCCAGCAGCGCGTCCGAGCGCATCTGGTACGCCTCGTCGACGATCGCGTGCTCCCACGGCTCGGCGTCCTTCACGTACGCCCACTTCGCGGCCGTGGAGATGGTGACCGGCAGCTCGGCGAGGTCGGCGAGCTTCGCCGACAGCGTCACCGAGGGCAGCTCGCGCAGCGCGGGGTCGTAGGCGTCGGCGTCGCTGCTGTGCAGCCGTCCGACCTTCAGCTCCGGGTCCTTGGCGGCGAGCCGCAGCACCAGGTCGTCGACCTGGGCGTTCGTCTGCGCCACCACCATCAGCCGGCGGCCGGCCGCGGCCAGCTCGCGGGCGGCGCGCACCACGAGGGTGGACTTGCCGGCCCCCGGCGGGGAGTCGACGACGACGCCCCGCTCCGGCCCGTGCAGCGTGTCGTGCAGGATCGCGGCCGTGGCCGCGGCGGCCGCCGCAACCGGGTCGAAGCCGGCCACGGAGCAGCTCTCGGTCGCGGTCACAGGAGGTCCTCGTCGGTCACGGCGTCGGGCAGCCGGGCTTCGGCGGTCGCGGACCCGGGCGGCCCGCCGTGCGTCCAGGGCGTCTTCTCCGGCTCGGGCAGCTTCGGGCCGCCGCGCGCGTCGTGCTCGAACAGCGTCCAGCACACCCGCTCGCCCTTCTCCGGCACCGTGCCCGGTTCCGGCTCCCGGCCGCGGCCCATCTTGTCCAGCAGCCGCAGCACCACGCTGCCGTCGGGCTCCAGGCGGACGAACTGCGCGCTCTGCGGGCGCCCCTCCAGGGACCGGAACACCTTCTGCCCGCCGCTGCCGGGGCCGTCGGCGAGCTGCGGCCGGTCCTCGGTGGCCACCGTCACCAGCGGGCGCGGGCTGGGCCGCTTCGACTCCGTCCACTCCATGACGACGTCGGTGACCTCACCCGCGAAGGCCTCGCCCGCGAGCCGCCGCCCCGCCATCACCAGCGGGTCGTCCAGCGCCTCCTGGGCGTCGAGCCGCACCTGCTCGGTCTCCCGGGTGGCCAGCTTCTGGGCCGCCGTCACCGCGTCGTCGCGGCGCGGCTGCGGCGGCTCGCCCGCCCGGACCCGGTCGCGGTGCCCGGTGTACGACCAGCGGTCACGGACCCAGCGTTCCTCGGCCCGCTCCGCCCCGGGCAGGCCGCGCACCAGCTCCAGGGCCTGCCACACCGCCCGCCAGGTCGGCCGCAGCTGCGTCGCGACGAGCTCGCGCACGGCCTCCTCGGCGCGGGCCACCTCGGCCGGCCGGCCGGCGGCCCGAGCGGCGTCGTACCGGGCCATCGCCGGGGCCAGCAGCTTGTTGTCGAAGGCCGGGTCGGTGGCCGGTCCGGCGGGCGGGACCAGCAGCTGCCCGTCACGGTCGCGGCCCTGCTCGGCGCGCAGGGCCGCGGCGGCGCCGGACACGCCCTCCGGCGGGGCTATCCAGGCCAGCAGCGCGCCCAGGTGCTGGTCCTCCAGGTTGCTCTGACCCGTCGCCCAGTGCCGGCCGAGCAGCTCCGTCGCCGTCAGCAGCATCGACGAGCCGGGGACGCGGGCCCGCTCGCCCAGATGGGTGAGCCAGCGGCCCAGCAGCGGAACCCGGGAGGGAGCCGGGTAGGGGTTCTCCGGATCCTCCTCGGCGGTCCGCCTGAACCGCATCGACCGGCCCAGCAGCCGGACGAAGTCGACGCCGGCCCGGTTCGGCACCACCAGCTGCGGCGCGTCCAGGCACAGCTCCGCCGACACCTTGGCGCGGGCGCCCGTCTCCGGGTCGGTCTCGGTGCGCTCCACCAGCTCGACCTCGTCCGCGTACGCCTCCACGTACGGCAGCACCTCGTCGGCCAGCCGGGCGAGGAACGCCCAGCGCAGGTCGCGGTCGCGGGGCTGCGGCACCACCAGCAGCCGCGGCTCGTCCGGATCGGTGCCGACGAGCGCCCCGAGCGGGGCGCCCGTCTCGCCCGCGGTGGTCAGCGGGACGAAGACCAGCGGGCGCTCGTGCAGGTGCCGGTGGCGTACGGTCGCGAGCGGCTGGGCCCGGCCCGAGCGCACGGCCTCCAGCCGGGCGAGGGTGTCCATCAGCGGCATGCGGCCTCCCCGAGGGCCTCGGAGCGCAGCCGGGCGGCGTGCTGCAGCGCGGCCGCGGTCGGGTCGGCCGGACCGTCGGGGGAGCCCGCGCCGGCGGCGGCCGCCAGGGCCTCCTCGACGGTGGTGTACGCCCCGAGCTCCGCGCGGACGCCGCGGCCGAGCGTGGTGGCCTCGCCGGCGGCCCGGGCCCGCTCCCGGCAGTGGAAGGCCAGCTCGCAGGCGGCCAGGCACTCGGGGGCGTAGGCGGCGGAGACGGCGGCGACGGCCTCGGTCAGCTCCTCGGCGGGCCGGGCGGGGTCGAAGGTGAGCCCCTCGGGCAGCGCCGCGGCCAGTTCCTCGACGCGGGTCAGCCGGTCCAGCTGGCGCAGGGTCACGGAGCGTTCGCGGCGGATGTCGACGGGCGCGGCGGCGGGCAGGTTGGAGAAGTCCTCGGGGCAGACGAGCAGCACGCGGTGCCCGACGGAGGCGGCGGGCAGTTTCTCGGCGGTCTTCTCCAGCGCGAGGACGTAGACGGCGGCCTGCCGGGCGGCGGCGCCCACCTTCGCCGGGTCGGCGGCGCCGTCCAGCAGCGGGAACGACTTGATCTCCACCACGGTCCAGCGGCCGTCGGGATGCACCACGACGGCGTCCGGCTCCAGGTAGGCGGGGGTGCCGGCCACCTCCAGGGCCAGCATCGGGTGGTCCAGCAGGGTCCACTCGCCGGCGGCGGTGGCCTCGCGCAGGGCGAGCGCGGTGCGCGCGGCGCGGCCTTCGGGGCCGGCGGCGGTGAGGTCGGGGACGCGGGCGCCGCTGCCGGGGGGCTCGGCCCCGCCGGCCAGGTGCCGGTGGACCAGCCGCAGCAGCTCGGCCCCGCCGTCGGCCTTGACCCGGGCTTCGAAGGAGTGGCCCCGGATGATCGCGAACTGCGACTGGCCGAAGGCGGCCGGGGTGCCCAGCGCCGCGGCGAGGGCGGTCTTGTCCACCCCGGCCCCGTCGAGCAGTGCGCGTCTGCCGCAGCCCGGGTTGGCGGCGAGGGCCGCCAGCGCGCGGGCGTCGAGCGGGCGGGGCGGCACGGCGGGGCCGCGCAGGTCAGCGAGCCGCTGCCGCAGGGTCGTCTGCTGGGGCGGGCCGCTGTGCGGGTAGGAGCTCACGGGCGGAAGTGTCCCATCCGCCACTGACAATCGGGGTCGTACCGCGGAAACCGGCCGGTGGGGCCGCCTCCCCGGCCGGCGCCGGGGGCGCCTCGCCGACTGCCTCGCGGACCGTCGCGGGGACCTTCGTACGTGCCTGCGTGCGGCCCGACAGGGCGCGGGCCGCGGCGTGGCCGAGGCCCATGACGGCGGCCCCGGCGACCGCGTCGAGGAAGTAGTGGTTGGCGGTGCCCATGACCACGAGCACGGTGACGGCCGGGTAGGCGACGCCGAAGGCCCGCAGGAGCGGGTGCCGCCCGTGCCGCCACAACAGGACACCGCACCACAGGGCCCAGCCGACGTGCAGACTCGGCATGGCCGCGTACTGGTTGGTGAGCCCGCCGAGCCCGCGCGGGGCGCTGGCCTCGGCGCCCCACCAGCCGTACCCGCTGTACTGGGCCATGGTGTCGGTGAACCCGTGCGCCGCGTCGAGCAGTCGGGGCGGGCAGGTGGGCATCAGGGCGAAGCCGACGAGCCCGAGGAGGGTGGAGGCCGCCAGCCAGGTGCGGGCGGTCCGGTAGTGCGCGGGGCGGCGGCGGTAGAGCCAGACCAGCACGGCCGGGGTGACCAGGTAGTGCAGGGAGGCGTACACGAAGTCGGCGGGTACGCCGACCTGGGCGTGGTGGGAGAAGAGCCGGTTCAGCGGCCGTTCGAAGGCGATCCCCAGCAGCTCTTCGGTCCGGAGGATCGCGAGCCCGTGGTCGACGGCCAGGTGCACGTCACCCCGGGCGAGGAGTCTGCCGCCGGAGTACGCGCCGTAGAGGAGCCCCAGGAGCAGCAGTTCGGCCCACCAGCGGGTGGGCTTCTGCCAGTTGTTCATACGGTCTAGGACGACCGTTCGGGCGCGTGGGTTGCCTGCGGTTCATGTGATGGATGATGGTCGGACGATCCAATCGTCCGAATCGTGACGGACCACCAAAACCGGGAGAAACCGCATGGCCCCCCGTATCCTCCTCGCCCGGCACGGCCAGACGGCGTGGTCCAAGCTCGGCAAGCACACCGGACGCACCGACGTCCCCCTGCTGGAGGAGGGCCGGCGGGGCGCGAAGCTGCTCGGTGAGCGGCTCGCGCAGGACCCGTGGGGCGGCCTGCCCGGCGTGGAGGTCCGCACCAGCCCGCTGGTCCGCGCGAGCGAGAGCTGCGACCTGGCCGGCTTCGGCGCCCGCGCGGAGCCCTGGGACCTGCTGATGGAATGGGACTACGGCGACTACGAGGGCATGACCCCGGCCGAGATCCAGGCCGTCCGCCCGGGCTGGCTGATCTGGCGCGACGGCGTCCCCGGCGGCGAGTCCGTCGCCGACATCGCCGCCCGCGCGGACGAGGTCGTCGCCTGGGCCCGCTCGGCCGAGCGGGACGTGCTCGTCTTCGCCCACGGCCACGTCCTGCGCACCCTCGCCGCGCGTTGGCTCGGCTTCGACGCCTCCTTCGGGGCCCGCATCCGCCTGGAGCCGACCTCCCTGTCGGTCCTCGGCTGGGCGTACGGGGCCCCCGCGCTGGAGCGCTGGAACGACACCGGCCACCTGGAGGCGTAGCCCCCGCAGGCCAGCCCCCGGCAGGCCCCCCGCAGGCCAGCCCCCCCGCAGCCTCCCGCAGGCCCCCCAGGGGCTCAGGCCTCGGCGTGACGGGCCAGGAAGCCGCCCACCCGGGGGCTGCGCTGGTGCGGGACCAGGGTGCGGGCGGTCCCCGACAGCATCGACCGGATCCGCGTCGACTGGACGTCCTCCAGCAGGTCCAGGACCCGGCCGCCCGCCCAGGCGGCCTCGTCCGGGGCCCCGGCGCGGGCCAGGTTCTCGGCCAGCTCGGCGGTGTAGAGCGCCACGTTCCGCGCGAAGTGCGGGTCCTGGAGGTCCGCGGCGCGCCGGGCGTGCCGGGCCGCCCGGGCGTGCTCCCCGAGCGCCGCCCAGCAGCGCGACTCCAGCGACTCCAGCTCGGCCTCGCCGAAGAAGGACATCCACTCCGGGTCCGCGTCCGAGGGACCGCGGGAGAACTCCGTGTGCGCCCGCACCAGCGCATCCTCGCAGGCCCGACGGTCCGCCAGACCCGCCCAGCCGCCCGCCTCGCGCAGCGCGAGCAGCGACAGCAGCCGCGGGGAGCCGAGGGGGCGGGCGGCGCGGCGGCCCGCCTGCGCGGCCCGTACCGACTCGCGCGGCCGGCCGCAGTCCCGGGCCAGGAAGGACATGTTGCTGAAGGCGTGCGCCTCCAGCCCGGCGTCCCCCGCGACCCGGGCCGTCGCCAGGGCCTCCGAGTAGTGCGAGCGGGCGTCGTCGAAGCGCCCGGAGTCGTGGGCCAGCCAGCCGACCGAGACCGCCAGCTCCCCGGCGCCCGCGTGCAGCCGGTCCTCGGTGGACTGCCGGGTCGCCCCCGCGTCCAGCAGTGCGTAGGCGGCGCGCAGCGGTGCGGCCGCCCTGCGGTAGAGCGCGTCCGCGCCGTGCCGGTCGTCCAGCAGCCGGATCTGGCGTACGGCGTCCTCGACCGCGGCGGCCTCGGCCTCACCGGCGCGGGAGGGCGGGCGGCGGGTGTCGCCGAGGAGGGTGAGGCCGAACGTCGCGGCCGCCACGGTGGCGGAACCGCCCGCCATGAACGCGCGACGCTGCACGTCGCTCTCCTTGTGGGTGTCGGGGGTGCGCTGCGCCCAGCGGCCGCGGACCGCCTCGCGCGGGGAGAACCCCAGGTCGGTCAGCGTCCGGCCGGGGAACATGTGCAGGAAGACCCGTTCGTAGGCGTAGTTGGGGCAGCGGATCTCCCCGGACTCGACGCGGCCGACGTAGCGGGCGTCGCAGGAAACCGTTTCTCCGATCTCCCGTGCGGAGCGGCGCACCGCGGCCGCGAACTCGGCCGGGGAGAGCGGTCCGCGCAGCCGCCGGAAGGTGTGGTTGGGTGAGTGCGGGAACGCCGCCATGGACGTGGCCTCTCTGGCAAGGAACGCACTGCCGGTGCTGCGGGTGCTGCGGGGTGGAGCCGGTACCGGCGCGCATGAACGTACCGCCAGGGGCGGCCGGTTGATGCGGCGTTTGCCTACAAACCGGATATCTCACCCACGATCTGCCATGAAGTGCCATCCTTTGCAGCGTCTTGCCGCCGAACCTGTTGACGCCTGCGCGCGTTGGACCCCTTGCGGGGTGGGAGGCGACTCCCGCCCGGCCCGTAGGCGATCGATGAGGGGTGGTTCCCCTGGTGGAGGCCGGCATGGAGAGCGCAGGAACGAACACCCCGCCCCTCGGGTGTGACGCACCGGACATGGTGACCGTGCCCGCGCGGCAGGGCCTGGAGGCCGTGGACATCATCCGCCGGGCCGCGGTGAGCCGGGCCGGCGGCGTCGGCCCCGTGCTGCACGACGACGCCGGCGCCACCCTCGGCTTCCTCGTGCCGCCCGGCACCGCCGACGCCTGGGACCTCCCGGGCAGCGCCTGCACGCAGACCGACGGGCGCGGAATGCGGTTCGGCGACGTGCTGCCCGCCGCCGGGGACCGCGGCTGGCTGCTCCCGCCGGAGGCCGTCGACGCGGTCACCGACCCGGAGGTGCTGCGGGCCGCGCTCGGCGAGGCGGCCCGGCTGATCGAGGCCGCCGACAACTGCCGCTGAGCAACGGCCGCCGGGTCCGCGCGCCCGGCCCGGGGCGGACCGGGGCCGAGCGGCGGGCGGGGCCGGGCGGGGTCGGTGTACGGCCGGGGACAATGGGGTGGTGGCAGGCAAGGGCAGAGGCAGCAGACAGCGCGGGCGCGGTACCTCCGAGGCGGTCGTCGGGCAGGTGGGCGGCGGGCGGGCGGAGCTGGAGCCCGACCGGGAGCGGGCCGGGGCCTGGACCCTGCTGCTCGACGGGGCCCCGCAGTCCCACGTCGACCTCGACGACCCGGGGCACCTTGCCTTCGCCTACCAGCGCCGCATCGGCCACCTCATTGACCTCGCCGCCCCCGACCGGCAGCCGCTGAACGTGCTGCACCTCGGCGGCGGCGCCTTCACCCTCGCCCGCTACACGGCCGCCGCGCGCCCCCGCTCCACCCAGCAGGTCGTCGAGATCGACGCCGCCCTGGTGGCCTTCGTGCGCGAGCACCTGCCGCTGGACCCGCAGGCCCGGATCCGGGTCCGGGCGCTGGACGCGCGGGCCGGGCTCGCGAAGGTCCCGGACGGCTGGGCGGACCTGGTGATCGCGGACGTCTTCAGCGGCGCCCGCACCCCGGCCCATCTGACCAGCACCGAGTTCCTGGACGACGTACGCCGGGCCCTGGCGCCCGGCGGCTGGTACGTGGCCAACCTCGCGGACGGGCCGCCGCTCGCGCACCTGCGCGGCCAGATCGCCACGGCCGCGGCCCGCTTCACGCACCTGGCCATGGCCGCGGACCCGGTGGTGTGGCGGGGGAAACGGTTCGGCAACGCGGTCCTGGCGGCCGCCGACCGGGAACTGCCCGTCGCCGAGTTCACCCGCCGCGTCGCGAGCGACCCGCACCCGGGCCGGGTCGAACACGGCCGCGCCCTCACCGACTTCGCAGGCGGCGCGGCCCCGGTCCGCGACACCTCGGCCGTGCCGTCCCCGCAGCCGCCGCCGTCGGCCTTCCAGTGAGCGGGCCCCGACGGCGGCCCGGACGGACTACCCCTCGTACGTCTCCACCAGCGGCGGGTGGCCGTTCCAGGTGCAGAAGACCGACATCTCGCGGTCGCCCTTGGTGAAGGTCACCCGGATCCAGAACGGCTGCTTCCACACCTGCATCTGCCAGCCGGCGTCCGGGGTCGCCGAGACCAGGTCCGCCGAGGACGCCCCGAGGTCGAAGACCACCCGGCCGCCGTTGACCGTGTACGCCTTCACCGTGCCGCCGCCACCGCCGTACCCCTGCTCGCCGGGCGGGGGCGCGCCGGCGGACGCCTTCGGCGACGGCTTCGCGGGGGAGGCCTCCGCGGACGGCGACGCCGAGGCCGACGGGGACGCCGACACCGACGAGGAGGCCGTCGCGGACGCGGACGGGGACGGCGAGCCGGCGGCCGCCGCCCCGTGCGTCGACGAGGACTGCGGCTTCGTGGCCAACGGCACCGCCAGCGGCGGATCGTAGGCCGTCCCGGACATCACCGTGTGCACGCCCCACCACGACAGCGTCACCGCTGCCCCGGTCGCCAGCGTCCAGGCGAAAGCGTGTACAAGTCCTCGGTGCATCAGCCCACATACTGCACCACCGGCCCCGAACACCGCCCGACACCCCGCCGGGTCCCCCGAATGGACTACGGTGCGGCCCATGGCAAGTGTGCTCGTGGTCGAGGACGACCAGTTCGTACGTTCCGCCCTCATCCGGCACCTCACCGACGCCGCGCACACCGTGCGCAGCGTCGGAACGGCCCTGGAGGCCCTGCGCGAAGTCGCCCACCACCGCTTCGACGTGGTCATCCTCGACCTGGGCCTGCCCGACCTGGACGGGTCGGAGGCGCTCAAGATGCTGCGCGGCATCACCGACGTACCGGTGATCATCGCCACGGCGCGGGACGACGAGGCCGAGATCGTCCGGCTGCTCAACGACGGCGCCGACGACTACCTGACGAAACCGTTCTCCGTGGAGCACCTCTCCGCCCGCATGGCGGCCGTGCTGCGCCGTGCCCGGTCCGCCGCCGGGGCGGAGGCGCCCTCGCGGGTCCTGCGCGTGGGCGGCCTCGCCATCGACCCGCTGCGGCGGCAGGCCGAACTGGACGGGGCCGTCCTGGACCTCACCCGGCGCGAGTTCGACCTGCTGGCCTTCCTGGCCGGCCGGCCCGGGGTGGTCGTGTCCCGGCGCGAGCTGCTCGCCGAGGTGTGGCAGCAGTCGTACGGCGACGACCAGACCATCGACGTGCACCTGTCCTGGCTGCGCCGCAAGCTCGGCGAGACCGCCGCCAACCCCCGCTACCTGCACACCCTGCGCGGGGTCGGGGTCAAGTTGGAGCCGCCCCGGTGAGGTGGGCGCTGGTCAAGGTGTGCCTGGCGGTCACGACCATGGTGGTCGTCGCCTTCGCCGTGCCGCTCGGGATGGTCGTCCAGGAGATGGCCAGCGACCGGGCGTTCTCCAACGCCGAGCGGCAGGCCGCCACCATCGGCCCGACCCTGTCCATCACCACCGACCCGGGCCAGCTGCGCAGGGCCGTGGAGTCCACGGAGATGGGCGCCGCCCAGCGGATGGCCGTCCACGTGCCGGCGATCGGCGGCGGCGCGGCCGTGGAGATCGGCACCGGCTGGGCCGGCGCCCACGCCGTGGCGGAGACCCGGCGGCTCGGGCGGGCGATGACGGTGCCGCTGGCGCGCGGCGGATCGGCGCTGCTCCAGCCCACCGCGCTGGGGTCCGGGGACATCGCCGTCGTGGAGATCCTCGTGCCCGAGCGGGAGGTCAGCAACGGTGTCGCCACCGCCTGGCTGGTCCTCGCGGGCGTCGGCCTCGCCCTCGTCGTCGGCTCGGTGGCGGTCGCCGACCGGCTCGGCGCCCGGCTGGTGCGGCCCGCCGAACGGCTCGCGGACGCCGCGCACCAGCTGGGCGAGGGCCGGCTGGGGGCGCGCGTACCGGAGGCCGGGCCGAAGGAACTCCGGTCGGCGGCCGTCGCGTTCAACTCCATGGCGGACCAGGTCGTGGAACTCGTCGCCAACGAGCGGGAGCTGGCCGCCGACCTGTCGCACCGGCTGCGGACGCCGCTGACGGTGCTCCGGCTCAACACGGCCTCGCTCGGCGACGGTCCGGCCGCCGAGCAGACCCGGGCCGCGGTCGAGCAGCTGGAGCGGGAGGTCGACACGATCATCCGGACCGCCCGCGAGCAGCGCGCGCCCGGGGCGGCCGGGGCCGGCGCCGGAGCGGGCTGTGACGCCTCCGAGGTGATCCGGGACCGGATGGCCTTCTGGTCGGCGCTCGCGGAGGACGAGGGGCGCGAGGTCCGGCTCGCCGGCGTGGACCGGACGGTACGGATCCCGGTCGCCCGGCCGGAGCTGGCCGCCGCTCTGGACGCCCTGCTCGGCAACGTCTTCCGGCACACCCCGGAGGGCACGGCCTTCGCGGTCGACGTGCACGACGCGGGGGACGCCGTCATCGTGCTCGTGTCCGACAGCGGGCCGGGCATCGACGACCCCGACGCCGCCCTGCGCCGGGGCAACGACGGTGCCCGGGACGGCTCGACGGGCCTCGGGCTGGACATCGTGCGGCGGGTCGCCGAGGGGACCGGGGGCGACGTGCGGATCGGCCGCTCGGTGCTCGGCGGCACCGAGGTCCGGCTGTGGATCGCCCTGGACGACCGGGCCCGCAGCGGCGGGGCGCGCGGCGGGCGGGAGCGCCGCGGCCGGCGCAAGCGGCGCGGCGGCTGACGGTCAACCGGCGGAACGGGCCCGCGGCCGGGGCGCGCCTCTCGGGGTGCACGCGCTGTTCGTCGGTACGGTCCGCCGCATGGACACCCTCATCTTCGGCGCTCTCCTCGCCACGCTGGTCGCCCTGTGCCGGGACGCGTCGCGGACGGCCGTCCTCGGCGCCTGGTGGGTCACGCTGACCGCGGTGGTCCTGCTGGCGGCGCACCATCTGGCCGGCGGTCCCGGCACCGGCCCGCTCCACTGACCGCCGCCGTGGCCACGATGGAGAGCATCCTCCCGGAGACCCCGCTGGAGGGCGGTCTGCTGGGACGGGCGCAGTACTGGTTCGCGTGCCTCTTCGCGCTCGGCTGGACGGGCGTCGTCGGCGCCGGCCTCTTCACCCAGCTGGTGCTGGGGGAGCAGCCGCCCTGCCCGTTCTGCGTGGTGCAGCGGATGTTCATGCTGCTGGCCGCGACCGGGGCGGCGTACATCGTGCGCACGGCGCTCACGCACGGGGCGCTGACCGGCCGCGACTACATGACGGGCTGGGGACTGGCGCTGGCCGCGGTCGCCGCCGGCTCGTTCGCCTCCTGGCGACAGGCGGCGCTGCACGCCGTGCCCGGCGTCGGAGGCCTGGGCGGCGGGGGCAGCCAGGTCCTCGGGCTGCACCTCGACGTGCGGGCGTGGATCCTCTTCCAGGCCTCGGCCGTCGCGGTCGGCATCGTCCTGGCCTCCGCCCACGCGACCGCGGACCGCGCCGTTCCGACGTCCGGGCCGGGGCCGCACCGGGCGGCGGGGCAGCTCGCCCTGTGGCTCCTCGGGCTGGTCGTCGCCGTGAGCGGGCTGGCCGTGCTCCTGCAGGAGGGGGCCCACTGGTTCCTGCATGACGACCCGCAGCGCTACGAGTTCTTCCGCGATCTGCGGATCCTGGGCGGGTAGCGGGCGTACGGTCCGGCGTACGGGCACGGTGCGCGGCCGCGCACGGCAGGACACGGCGGGGCACAGTAGGGCGCGGCAGCACACGCGCGGGCACGGCAGATCAGGACGTATCGGAAGGATCGGAACGCTCATGCGCTACGCAGTCCTCGGCACCGGGATGGTCGGCCGCACGGTCGCCGCCCGCCTGAACTCCCTCGGCCACGAGGTCGTCATCGGCACCCGCGACCCCGACGTCACCGCCGGCCGCGACGAGTTCGCGGCGTGGCGGGCGGGCGACCGGGGCGCGGCGGACGTCGGCCTGGCCGGCTTCGCGGAGGCCGTCCGGCACGGCCGGACCCTGGTCAACGCCACGGCCGGGAAGGCCAGCGTCGCGATCCTGGCGGAGGCCGGCGCCGCGCACCTGGACGGCAGGATCCTGATCGACATCGCGAACCCGCTGGACTTCTCCCACGGGTTCCCGCCGACCCTGGACCCGGTGAACGACGACAGCCTGGGGGAGCGGATCCAGCGGACCTTCCCGGGGCTGCGGGTGGTCAAGACGCTGAACACCATGAACTGCCGGATCATGGTGGAGCCGGCGCGGGTTCCGGGAGAGCACACGGTGTTCCTGTCGGGCGAGGACCCCGAGGCCAAGGCGGAGGTGCGGGCGCTGCTGCACGCGTTCGGCTGGCCGGAGGCGAGCGTGCTGGACCTCGGCGGCATCGAGACCGCCCGCGGGACGGAGATGCTGCTCCCGGTCTGGCTGCGGCTGATGGGGGCCCTCGGGCACACGGACTTCAACTTCCACGTCCAGGGCGCCCGCAGGGGCGGCGCGGGCGGCCTGGTCGCCGGCGCCGACGCCTGACCCCGGCCTCCGCGAGGGCGTACGGTCCTGCTGGATCGTGTGCGAGGTCCAGGAGGGCCCGCAGCTGCGGTTCAGCCGCCGGACTGGAGCCGTTCGGCCTGGGACCGGCCGACCTCGGCGGCGCGGTGCAGGTAGTCGGCGATGAGGGCGAGTTCGGCGTCGGAGTAGCGGTCGAGGACGGCGCCGAAGGCGCGCCCGGGGATCTCCCAGGCCTCGCCGATCCGGTTGCGGGCGTCGGGGTCGAGGGCGACGAGGGAGCGGCGGCGGTCGTTCGGGTCGGCGAGCCGCTCGACGATTCCGGCCTTGACCAGGCGGTCGACGAGACGGGTGGCCGAGCCCGAGGTCAGGCCGGTGAGGCGGGCGACGTCGCCGGTGCTGACGGGGCCGGGCTCCAGGTCGAGCAGCGCGATGCACTGCATGTCGGTGGGGTGGAGGCCGACGTGGTCGGCAAGGGCCTGGGTGAAGAGCGAGTAGTCGGCGTAGTGGCGCTGGCTCTCGGTCACGACGTGCGCGAGCAGCTCGGCGCGGCTCCACTGCTCACCCGAACGGGGGGAATCGGTTGACATCGGCTTCTCCATGCCTGAAATTTAATTGCGTGACACAGAGAGTGTTCGGTACACAATCTGTATCGCGGAGTGATCCTATCGCGCGCTGCCCGACCCAGAACAGGAAGCAGGTCCCGCCATGTCGATCCTCGTCACCGGTGCCCGAGGCGCCGTCGCCCGCAATCTCGCCGCCCTCCTGGGCGCCCGCGGCATCGCCCACCGCCTCGGATCCCGGGAGCCGGACGGTCCCGGCACGGTCCGCTGCGACCTGTCAGATCCGGGCACCTTCCCCGAGGCCCTGGCCGGAGCCCGGTCCGTCTTCCTCTACGCGGAGGCCTCCGGTATCGAGGCCTTCGTCGAGGAGGCCGTCGCGGCAGGCGTCGAGCACGTCGTGCTCCTGTCCTCCTCCGCAGTGCTCGCCCCGGCCGCCGCCGACAATCCGCTGGCCGCCGCCCACCGCGCCGTGGAGGACGCCCTGCTCGCCTCGCCGCTGCGGGCCACCCTGCTGCGCCCCGGGTCCTTCGCGACCAACGCCCTCGGCTGGGCCGGACCGCTGCGGGCCGGCGTGCCCGTCCGGCTGCCGTACCCGGGAGCGCACACCGACCCGGTCCACGAGGCCGACCTCGCGGAGGCCGCGTACGCCGTGCTGACCGACCCCGACCTCGCCGGGCGGGCGTACACCCTGACCGGCCCGCAGTCGCTCACCTTCGCGGACCAACTGTCCATACTCGGCCGCGCCCTCGGGCGCCCCGTGCCGTACGAGGAGGTCACCGCCGAGCAGTGGAAGGCCGAGGTCGGCGCCTTCATACCCGGGCCCTACGCCGATGCGCTCCTGGAGTACTGGGCCGCGGGCGACGGCGTCCCCGCCCCCCTCACCGACCATGTGACCCGTCTCACCGGTCGGCCCGCCCGGTCTTTCGGGACCTGGGCCGAGGAGCATGCCGGTGACTTCCCGGCCGACGGCGTCCGGAACGCAGAAGACCCCGGCCCGCTCGCGCGGACCGGGGCCTCCGGTAAGGGTGAGTGACGGGACTCGAACCCGCGGCCACCTGGACCACAACCAGGTGCTCTACCAACTGAGCTACACCCACCATGTCCGGTCGGAAACCGACCGGCCGAAGAAAAGGGTACAGGGTCCGGAAGGGTGCTCGCTCCCCCGATTCCGCCGACCCCTCCTCCGGGAGGGTTCCGGAAGGGTCCCGGTGGCCGCTACTCGGCGGGCAGGACGTGCTTCGCGGCGATGGACCGCGCCGTGTCCGAGTCCGGGCCGGGCTGCGGGACGAAGACCGCCTCCCGGTAGTAGCGCAGCTCGGCGATGGACTCCTTGATGTCCGCGAGCGCCCGGTGGTTGCCGTTCTTCGGCGGGCTGTTGAAGTAGGCCCGCGGGTACCAGCGGCGTGCCAGCTCCTTGACCGAGGAGACGTCCACGATCCGGTAGTGCAGGTGGCCCTCCAGCGCGGGCATGTCCCGCAGCAGGAAGCCGCGGTCGGTGGAGACCGAGTTGCCGCACAGCGGCGCCTTGCGGGGCTCCTTCACGTGCTCGCGGACGTACGCCAGGACCTGCGCCTCGGCGTCCGCGAGGGTGGTTCCACCGGCCAGCTCGTCGAGCAGGCCAGAGGCGGTGTGCATCGCGCGCACCACGTCGGGCATGGTCTCCAGCGCCGCGTCCGGCGGGCGGATCACGATGTCCACGCCCTCGCCGAGCACGTTGAGCTCCGAGTCGGTGACCAGCGCGGCCACCTCGATAAGTGCGTCGTCCGCCAGCGAGAGGCCCGTCATCTCGCAGTCGATCCACACCATGCGATCGTTCATGCGTCCACCTTATGCGCTCGCCCGGCGGATCCGGCCGGGCCCGCATGACGGAAGGCCCCCGCACCGGTCGTGACCGGCACAGGGGCCTTCGGGAGTCGGGCAGCGCCCGGCGCCGGGGCTACGCGTGCTCGCGCAGCACCCGCGACGGGGCGTACAGCTCCGCCACCGCCGAGCCGGAGGCGGCCAGCGCCGCCGCCGCCCGCTGGGGCTGCGGAGTGCGCTGGTGCGGCACGGGACCCCCGGAGAGGTCCGACACCTGCGCCCCGTCGCCCTGGGGGCGGCGGGCCCGGTAGGCCGAGCGGTAGGCCGCCGGGGAGGACCCCAGCTGCCGGCGGAAGTGGCCGCGCAGCGCCACCGGCGAGCGGAACCCGCAGCGCCCGGCGACCTCGTCGACCGAGTAGTCGGAGGTCTCCAGCAGGCGCTGCGCCTGCAGCACCCGCTGGGTGATCAGCCACTGCAGCGGTGCGCTGCCGGTCAGCGAGCGGAACCGCCGGTCGAAGGTGCGCCGGCTCATGTAGGCGCGGGCGGCGAGCGTCTCCACGTCGAACTGCTCGTGGAGGTGCTCCAGCGCCCAGGCGACGACCTCGGCCAGCGGGTCGGCGCCGATCTCCTCCGGCAGCGACCGGTCGAGGTAGCGCTCCTGGCCGCCCGTGCGCCGCGGCGGGACGACGAGCCGGCGGGCCAGAGCCCCGGCCGCCTCGCTGCCGTGGTCGGTGCGCACGATGTGCAGGCACAGGTCGATTCCGGCCGCGGTGCCCGCGGACGTCAGCACGTCGCCGTCGTCGACGAACAGCTCCCGCGGGTCGACGTGGACGGACGGGTACCGCTTGGCCAGTGTCGGCGCGTACATCCAGTGCGTCGTCGCGGGCCGGCCGTCGAGCAGCCCGGCCGCGGCGAGCACGAACGCTCCGGTGCACAGTCCGACGATCCGGGCCCCCTCCTCGTGCGCCAGACGCAGTGCGTCGAGCGCCTCCGGAGGCGGCGGCGATGTGATGGAGCGCCAGGCCGGGACGACGACGGTGCCCGCGCGGGCGATCGCCTCCAGGCCGTAGGGCGCGGTCAGTTCGAGTCCGCCGGTGGTCCGCAGCGGACCGTCCTCACCGGCGCACACGAGCAGTCGATAGCGTGGAACTCCCGCGTCCTGCCGGTCAATGCCGAACACGGAGAGTGGAATGGAGCTCTCGAAGATCGGCCCGCCGCTGAACAGCAGCACCGCAACGATCTCCCTGCGGCGACGCCCCGCGAGCTTCCTGCCGGCGTCCGTGACGACGGCGGTGGAATCCTGGCTCATGGCTAAGCCCCCCTTGGGTGTCGCGACTCCCTGGTCTGGTCGCACCTGCACGTTTCCCCTCGGCCTTGCACGTGGATCCCCCGCCGTAAAACATGATCGAATCTACTGCGTCCCGTGGTGTCGGCGTGACAAGTTCAGCACGCAGCGCTATGTCGACTTGGCAACTTGGCGAAAAGCATTCGATCAGGAAGCGTTCCACTCCGCTACCGGAGTAGGAAGCTCGCGCTCCGGCCGTGGCCAGTACCCATCGGGTCTTCCGGCCTGCCTCCCACCATCGTCGCCGGTGGTGGGAGGTGCGGAGGGGCATTCCGGCAAGACCGGCACCTTGCCGCGAAGTTGGCTGAAATCATGCGGGTGTGGGTGTGTGAATCGGTCAGCCCCTCCGACGGGCCCCGCGGGAGGAGTTGCAGCCGCGCCGCGCCCCGTTCCGGCCCCCGCCGTGGGCCCCGCCCCCGCCGCGCGAGTGCCGCCGGCGCCGGTCCGACGCCGGCGTCCGGCCCTTCGTCAGCACCGCCACCGCGCCCCGGCTCCCCTTCTCCGACCAGCGCAGCATCACCCGGCACACCGCCGTGACGGCGACCAGGCCGAGGGTGGCCACGGCGGCCCCGCCGAACGTGCCCCCGTACACGACGAGGACCACCGGGACCAGCAGGCAGCTGAAGGCGGCCCAGCGCACGACGTCACCCGTGGGGTCGTCAGGGGAGTGCCTGCCGGACTGCACGGACGGGTGAACGGGGGCGGGGGCGACACGGGGACTCGTGTCGGCGATCGGGGTGGGCTGCGTCGACTGGGCGGGCTGGACGGGGTGAACCGGATGGCCGGGCACGGCGTGCTCCCTGCGGGCTCTCCTGGGCGGTCGGACGCCTGTCCAACGGTGTGCGGCGGGGCTCGGTCACTGTGCACGCGGGTGGCGCGTCGGGGGCGCTCGTCACTGCCTGTAGGGGACAGCGGGCATTGCCAAGGCGGCCTCGCTCCGGCATGCTCCCTGGGACGCTCTCCAAGTGCGGCAAGCCCTGTCCAGGACAGGAGTGTCGCCGTACCCTGGTGGGTAAGGGCTTGGGAAGATGCTTCCCGGACGGAGCTCCGTCACCCTGAGTCGTCGATTTCGCCCACTGCCTCCCCGTCGTCTTGTCCCTTCCCCCGAGGACCTCTTCGCCGAGACATCCATGGCCGGTCACGAATTCCCCGAACCCGCGGATCGCAAGCGCAAGCCGCTCGCCGATCACATGCCGAGCGATCTGCGCGCGGCGGAACAGGCGCGCCCGTCCTGCGACCCGGCCTTCCGTCACGGAGTGGTGGTGGGGTTCGACGGCTCCACCTCCAGCGAGCGCGCGCTCGCGTACGCCATCGGGATGGCCCGGCGGTCCGGATCCGGCCTGATCATCGTGCACGTGGCCAACCGGCTGCCCACCACCGTGTGGGCCGGGTGCGAGCCGCCGGTCTTCGTGGACGTGCCCGACCACCGCACCGAGGTCCTCGGGCTGGAACTGGCCTGTGCGGACTACTTGGCCGAGGTGCCGTGGATCCTGGTCGAGCGGGGCGGGGACATCTGCCACGAGCTGGAGGAGGTCGGCCGGGAGTACTCGGCGGACGCCATCGTGGTCGGTTCCACGCACGGGATCGTCGGCCGGATCTTCGGGTCCGTGGCGGGCCGGCTCGCCAAACGCGCGCAGCGACCGGTTGTTGTCATTCCGTAACCGCCACCCTGTCGATTGTGCGGTTGTGCACCCCTGTAAAGGGTAGATAAATGCTGCTGGGACGCAGCACACAACTGCAGATCGAAGGGAGCCCGCCGTGGACAACGCTGTCTCTGCGGGAAGCTCGGCCTCGACCTCGACCCTCGGGAACATCGCCCTGGGTCTCACCCTTCTCGCATTCGGTATCGGCCACACCGGCATCGTCAGCGGAGTGTCCGCGGCGGACGCCGTGTCGCTCGCCACCTACGTCGGCGGCTTCGCCCTCTTCGTCCTCGGACTCCTGGAGTTCCGCGGCGGGAACGGCTTCAACGGCACGGCGTTCGCAGGCCTCGGCGCCTTCTGGTTCACCTGGGCCGCAGGGGCGGACGGAAAGGTTTCCGCGCACGCCGCGGGCCTGTTCCTGATCCTCTTCGCGCTCCTCGCGCTGACCCTCACCACGGGCGCCGCGCGCGGACTGTTCGGCCAGGGCGCGTACGCCCTGCTCACCCTCTCGCTGCTGCTCCTCGCGATCGGCACCCTCGCCGACAGCGGCGGGCTGGCCAAGGCCGCCGGCTGGGTGGCGGCCGTCTCCGGGCTGCTGACCTGGTACGGCGCGACGGCCGCTCTGGCCCACTGGCCGACGGCCCTCGGCAAGGCCTCCGGCGGGAGCGCCGTCGCCGCGAGCTGAGGGACGGCACGGCGCGAACCGTACGGCGGGGCCCGCCGGCGGCGCGCCACGGCAGGAAGACGGAACGGCCCCCGGGTGTCCCGGGGGCCGTTCTCGTGGGTGCCCGTGGCGGGGGCGACTACTCGACCGTGACGGACTTCGCCAGGTTGCGCGGCTTGTCGATGTCCCGGCCCAGGGCCAGCGCCGTGTGGTACGCCAGCAGCTGCAGCGGGATGCCCATGAGGATCGGGTCCAGCTCGTCCTCGTTCTTCGGGACGACGATGGTGTGGTCCGCCTTCTCCTGCTCGCGGTGCGCGACGGCCAGGATCCGGCCGCTGCGGGCCTTGATCTCCTCCAGCGCGGCGCGGTTCTTCTCCAGCAGGTCGTCGTCCGGGACGATCGCGACCGTCGGCATCGCCGGCTCGATCAGGGCGAGCGGACCGTGCTTGAGCTCGGAGGCCGGGTAGGCCTCGGCGTGGATGTAGGAGATCTCCTTGAGCTTCAGGGAGGCCTCCAGGGCCACCGGGTAGCCCCGCACGCGGCCGATGAACATCATCGACTTGGCGTCCGCGTACTCGGCGGCGAGCTTCTTGATGTCCTCCTCGCCCTTGAGGATCTCCTCGATCTGGGCGGGCAGGCGGCGCAGGCCCTCGATGATCCGCTTGCCGTCGGTGACGGACAGGTCGCGTATCCGGCCCAGGTGCACGGCGAGCAGCGCGAAGGCCACGACCGTGTTGGTGAAGCACTTGGTGGAGACCACGCAGACCTCGGGGCCGGCGTGCACGTACACGCCGCCGTCGGCCTCGCGGGCGATCGCGGAGCCGACCACGTTGACGACGCCGAGGACGCGGGCGCCCTTGCGCTTGAGCTCCTGGACGGCGGCGAGGACGTCGTAGGTCTCACCGGACTGGGAGACGGCGATGTAGAGGGTGTCGGGGTCCACGACCGGGTTGCGGTAGCGGAACTCGGAGGCCGGCTCGGCGTCCGCGGGGATGCGGGCCATGCCCTCGATGAGGCTCGCGCCGATCATGCCGGCGTGGTACGAGGTGCCGCAGCCCAGGATCTTGACCCGGCGGATGCCGCGGGCCTCGCGCGGGTCAAGGTTCAGGCCGCCCAGGTGCACGGTGGAGAAGCGGTCGTCGATGCGGCCGCGCAGCACGCGGTCGACCGCGTCGGGCTGCTCGGAGATCTCCTTGTGCATGTAGGTGTCGTGGCCGCCCATGTCGTACGAGGCGGCCTCCCACTCCACGGTCTCCGGGGTCGCGGTGGTGGAGGTGCCGCTGGTGGTGTACGTGCGGAAGTCGTCGGCCTTGAGGGTGGCCATCTCGCCGTCGTTCAGGGTGACGACCTGGCGGGTGTGGGCGATCAGAGCGGCCACGTCGGAGGCGACGAGCATCTCCTTCTCGCCGATGCCGAGGATCACCGGGGAACCGTTGCGGGCGACGACGATGCGGTCGGCGAAGTCGGCGTGCATGACGGCGATGCCGTAGGTGCCCTCGATGACCTTGACGGCCTCGCGGACCTTCTCCTCCAGGGTGTCGGCCTGGGAGCGGGAGATGAGGTGGACGATCACCTCGGTGTCGGTCTCCGAGACGAAGACGACGCCCTCGGCCTCCAGCTTGGCGCGGAGCTCGGCGGCGTTGTCGACGATGCCGTTGTGGACGACGGCGACCTTCTCCTCGGCGTCCAGGTGCGGGTGGGAGTTGATGTCGCTCGGGGCGCCGTGGGTGGCCCAGCGGGTGTGGGCGATACCGCTGGTGCCGGCGAAGCGCTTGGGGACGCGGGTCTCCAGCTCACGCACGCGGCCCTTGGCCTTGACGACCTTCAGCGCCGGGGACTTCGGGCTGTTGACGACGATGCCCGCGGAGTCGTATCCGCGGTACTCCAGCCGCTGCAGGCCTTCGAGCAGCAGTGGTGCCACGTCGCGCTTGCCGATGTATCCCACGATTCCGCACATGAAGTGTTGCCCCTCCTGAGGTTCGGGTGTCGCTCTTGCCGCCGCCGAGGCGGCTCGTGTGCCGTGACCGGTGCCGTGCGGGCCGGTCAGCCGTAGACGATGCGGCGCAGCTGCCGCAGGGACAGCTCCGGCGGAGCCACGGCCCGGTGCGGCAGCTCGGCCGCGATCCGTTCGAAGATCGCCGCGTTGAGGGCCCCGCCGGACTGGAGCTCCCGGTGGCGGCGCCGGACGAATTCCTCGGTCGTCTCGTCGAAGTACGCGAGCACGTCGAGCACCACCCGGGAGGCCTCCCCGCGCTGGAGCGCGGTGCTGCGCACCAGGTGTTCGACAAGATCGTCGTACGACGGGCGGCGGTCGAGCACTCGTAGATATTGACGTCCGGGGCCCCGGAAAAGCAAAGATCCTGCCCGAATGCGGGCAGGATCACGCTGGTACGTACCTGCGGAATGCATCGATCCGCTAATGAACCGGCTAGAAACGCCGCAAAACGGCCTGTTTGGCGGCTGCGAACTCGTCCGCCGTGAGGATCCCCGACTGGTGCAGCTCGCCCAGCTCCCGCAGCCGCCGCAGCAGCGCATCGTGGTCCTCCCCGCCGACCGCCCCGGCCGGTGCGCCCGCCGCCCGCTGCTCGGGCGCCGGAGCCAGCGACGGCGACTGCGCCGGCACCGGAACCGGCTCGGCCGGAGCCGTCGGGTGCGGCATCCGCACCGCCACGGCCGCGGCGACCAGCGCCATCAGCGGGTCCTTCTTGAAGCCGAACAGCTCCACCGTGTACGGGTCGTACTTGGGCGCCGGAGCCGGCGCCGCCCCCGTCAGGCCGAACCGGATCCAGCCGTTGTCCAGGCCCTTCGACGGCGACCACTCCACCGACCGCAGGTCCGCGACCCGGAACTCGCGCGGCCCGCCCGAGCTCTTGGCCTCCTCCGTCGTCCAGTTCCAGTCCAGGCCGATCCGGTCCCCGTCGAAGGCGACCGTCCCGTCCCCCGCCCCCACCGAGATCGGCACCGCCGGCCCCGGCAGCACGTACGCGTCCAGCGGGCCCGCCGGCACCTGCTCCAGCAGCAGCGCGTTGCGCACCTCGTCCACGAAGTACTCGGCCACCCCGCCGCGGTCCGACTCCACCGTCAGCCGGTACGGGTCCGAGGCCTCCGGCAGCCGCCCCCCGGTCACCTGGAGCAGCGGGCACGCCCCGTCGCGCAGCCTCAGCCGCAGCCGGCCCGTCCTGCGGCCCGGCTCGTGGCTGATCCCCGCCAGGGCCCGCAGCGGTACGACCACCTCGCCGAGGGTCTGGCGCAGCAGGCCCACTCCCTTGTCCCGACCGGGCACGATGCGCACCGCGTCCCCGTCGAAGGTCCACGTACCGTCCTTCTGGATGATTTCCGCCATCCAGCGATTCTCGCACCGTCCCCAGCACGGGAGTTGGCCTATACCTGGGCCATGAGAGTCCTGCGACGCACGCTCGGCGCCCTCCTCGTCCTCGGCACGCTCGTCTCCTGCGCCTCCGCCCGCGGCGCCGACGTCCGGCCCGGGAACGCCCGCCCCGGCGGGGCCGGACCCGCCGCCGCCCCCACCCCCTACGAGCGGCTCCTGCCCGCCCCGGCCTCCGCGCAGGCCGCGGGAGCCGGCTACCCCGTCGCGGCGGGCACGGTCGTCCGCACCGCCCCGGCCGGCGGCGCCGAGGTCCGGCGGGTCGGCGAGCTCCTCGCCGAGCAGCTGCGCGGCCCCACCGGGCTGCCGCTCCCCGTGGTCCACGGCTCGGCCGGCGACGGGATCCGGCTGCGGATCGACGAGCGGGCCCAGGGGGTCGGGGAGGAGGGGTACCGGCTGGACTCCGGCCCGCGCGGGGTCACCCTGACCGCCCGCACCCCGGCCGGCCTGTTCCACGCCGGGCAGACCCTGCGCCAGCTGCTGCCCGTGTCCGGGCCGGGCACCGTCCCGGGCGGCCGGATCACCGACGCGCCCCGGTTCGCGTACCGGGGGGCCATGCTGGACGTCGCCCGCCACTTCTTCACGGTGGAGCAGGTCAAGCGGTACGTCGACCAGCTCGCCCAGTACAAGGTCAACGTCCTCCACCTGCACCTGACCGACGACCAGGGCTGGCGGATCGCCATCGACTCCTGGCCCCGGCTCGCCGAGTACGGCGGCGGCAGCGAGGTCGGCGGCGGCCCCGGCGGCCACTGGACGAAGGACCAGTACCGGGACCTGGTGGCGTACGCGGCCGAGCGGTACGTGGACGTGGTCCCCGAGATCGACATGCCGGGCCACGTCAACGCGGCCCTCGCCTCCTACCCGGAGCTGAACTGCGACGGCAGGGCACCCGAGCGCTACACCGGAACCAAGGTCGGCTTCAGCTCGCTGTGCGTGGCCGAGGAGCGGACGTACGAGTTCGTCGAGGACGTGCTCGGCGAGTTGGCCGCCCTCACCCCCGGCCGCTACCTGCACATCGGCGGCGACGAGGCCCACCAGACCCCGGCCGCGGACTACGCGGCGTTCATGGACCGGGCGCAGCAGGCCGTCGCGCGGCACGGCAAGACGGTGGTGGCCTGGCACCAGCTCGCCTCCGCCCGGCCGGCCCCGGGCGCGGTCCTGCAGTACTGGGGCCACGACCGGACGGCGGCGGCGGAGAAGGCGGCGGTGGCCGCGGCGGCGAAGGCCGGCCACCCGCTGGTCCTGTCGCCGGCGGACCGGCTGTACCTGGACATGAAGTACGACACGGCGACGAAGCAGGGCCTGGCCTGGGCCGGCTACGTGCCGGTGCGCCGCTCCTACGACTGGGACCCGGGGACGTACCTGCCCGACGTCCCGGAATCGGCCGTCCTCGGCGTGGAGGCGCCGCTGTGGACGGAGACCATCGCCACCCGCGCCGACCTGGAGTACATGGCCTTCCCCCGGGTGCTGAGCCTCGCCGAGCTGGGCTGGAGCCCGGCCCCGCGGGACTGGGGCGCGTACGGCGGGCGCCTCGCCGCCCAGGCAGCCAGGCTGGATGCCCAGGGCGTCGCGTTCCACCGCGCCCCGGACGTGCCCTGGGAGGGGTGACCGGAAGGAGGAAAGGAGGAGCGGAGGAAGGGGCGGGAGCCGGGGAAGGGCGAGGGGCGGGACCGCCCTGCGAGGGACCGTAGTCGCACGACGGGCCCGCCCCGTGCCTACCGGCGCGCGAAGGGCGCGACGGGGTTCTTGAGGTTGCCGATCAGCTGGAGCGCCGCCGACGGGTCGGCGAGGTCGACCATCTGCTTGTTGTTGCGCAGCTGGAGCCGGTTCAGGCAGGACAGCTGGAACTCCTGCGCGAACAGGTCGTAGCGCTCGAAGCGCTCCGCGAGCTGCGGCATCGAGTCCTGGTAGGCGTGGGCGCAGTCCGCGACCGCCCGCCAGAACACGTCCTCCTCGCAGACCCCCTCCGTGGCGAGGATGGGGCCCAGGAAGCGGAAGAAGCAGTCGAAGACGTCGGTGAAGACCGACAGCAGCTTCATGTCCTCCGGGATGTCCGCCCTGATCCGCTCCACCGCCGGCGGCAGGACCGCGTCCGGGTCCATGACCACGATCTCCTCGGCGATGTCCTTGAAGACCGCCCGCTTCACCACGCCGTTCTCGATGACGAGGATGGTGTTCTCGCCGTGCGGCATGTACGCCAGGTCGTACTGGTAGAAGCAGTGCAGCAGCGGGACCAGGTAGGCCCGCAGGTAGTGGCGCAGCCACTCCGCCGGCGTCAGCCCCGACTCGGCGATCAGGGCGCCGACGAAGGACCGGCCCTCGAAGTCCACATGGAGCAGCGACGCCATCGTCGCGAGGCGCTCGCCCTCCTTCAGGGAGGCGACGGGCGACTCGCGCCACAGCGCGGCCAGCATCTTGCGGTACGGCGAGTAGCGGTCGGTGGCGCGCTCGTACTGGCGGTGGTGGTAGCCGATGGCCGCCCGCTCGCGGATGATCGAGAAGTCCACCGACTGCAGCACCTCGTCGGACTCGATCAGGCGGTGCAGCCAGTCGTTGATCGCCGGGGTGGCCTCCATGTAGGCCGCGGACAGGCCGCGCATGAAGCCCATGTTGAGGACCGAGATCGCCGTCTTGACGTAGTGCTTCTCGGGGGCGCTGGTGTTGAAGAAGGTCCGGATGGACTGCTGCGCCAGGTAGCTGTCGGTTCCCTCGCCCAGCAGCACCAGGCGGCGGTTCGCGATCTCCGCGGCGAAGGTCACCGTGGTCTTGTTCCACCACTGCCAGGGGTGGACGGGCAGCAGGTGGTAGTCCGCCAGGTCCAGGCCCTGGGCGGCCATCCGCTCGGCGAAGACCGCGAGCGTCTCCTCGCCCAGCTCGTCCCGCATGAACGCGTCGTGTTCCAGGCCGGCGCCCGCCGTGAAGGTGGAGACGTCCTTGTGGGCGGCCACCCACACCAGGTGGACGGGGGCCGCCGCCTCCGGGGCGTAGGCGCGGTACTCGTGGACGCCGAAGCCGAGGCGGCCGTTGTTGGCCACGAAGCAGGGGTGGCCCTCGGTCATGCCCGTCTCGATGTCCTGGAACGAGGACTTCGCCAGGACCGCGGACGGCACCTGCTCCTTGGTGTACTTGAAGCCCGAGCCGGCCAGCGTGGAGGAGATCTCCTCCAGGTAGACCGGCAGGACCTCGGCGCTCAGGCCCAGCGCCTCGCGCATCTCGATGTGGAAGTCGAGGGCGTCCAGCGGGAGCTCGGCGCCGCCCCGGACGCGGGTGACCGAGGACTCGTCCACGGCCCAGTGGTCGAGGGCGTGGCGGCTGGCCGTGAAGCGGTACTCCACGGTCCCGTCGTCGCTGCGGACCGCGTACGACCCGTCGCCGAGCGGCTCCGGGGTCAGCAGGCGCTCGTGGGCGAACTCGGCCAGGGCCTTGCGGACCAGTGCGCGGTTCGCCCGCTCCCACAGCTCGGGGGAGAGGTGGGATATCGCGTCGGCGAGGCTCATATCGCCGCTCCTGTCAGGCCGGTGGCCGTCTCGAACTGTTCGCGGGTGCAGAAGCTCAGCAGGGCTTCCTTCTCCGGCTTCTGCACGGGGCCGTCCACGACGAAGCCGACGGCCTCGTTCAGGGCGTGCACGGCCGTGTTGCTCACGTCCGGCTCGACGACGACGCGGCGGGTCTCCGGGTCGGCGAACAGGGCGGCCATGACGGTGGTGATCACGGCGCGGGTGAAGCCGTGCAGCGGCGTGTCGCTGGGCGCGACGAGGAAGTGCATGCCGACGTCGCCGGGCTGGGCGTCGTACAGGCCGACGAGCTCCAGCCGGCTCGGGTCGTAGCGCTCCATGAGGAAGGCGGGGCGGCCCTCGTGGAGGCCGATGTACGCGTCGTGGTGCTCGGCGGCCGCGATCTTCATGTATTCGCGTTCGACGTCGGGCAGCGAGGCGTCCTGCATCATCCAGAACGCGGCCTTGGGGTGGGTCACCCAGCCGTGGAGCAGCTCCGCGTCGGAGAACGGGTCCAGCGGCCGGATGGCGAAGGTGCCGAGGGCGGCGTCGGTACGGGAGTACAGGGGTTCGGTGGTGCTCATGCGTGCGTGCCTTCCGGGGCCGCGAACTGCTGGAACGCGATGGACTTCTCGACCTTGTAGTACTCGCGGCCCAGCATCTCCTTGACGAGGTAGGCGTTGCGGTACGCGGCCATGCCCAGGTCGGGCGCCGTGATCGAGTGGTTGTGGACGGTGCCGTTCTGGAGGTAGACCTCGCGGCCGGTCACGTCGATGCTGTAGTTGCGGGCCGCGTCGGGTCGGCCGTGGCCGTCGAAGTTGAGGCGGTCGCGGACCGGCGCGAGGAACTCCGGCAGCACGAACTTGTAGCCCGTCGCGAGGACCAGGCCCTCGGTGGAGAGGGAGAAGTCGCGCTCCTGCTCCTCCTGGCGCAGGCCCAGGGTGTAGGTGCCGGTGGTGGTGTCGTACGCCGCCGAGTTCAGCGAGGTGTTGGTCAGCAGGGTGGTGGGCACCGGGCCCGGCATGCCGACCTTCTTCTGGTAGAGCAGGTCGAATATGGCGTTGATGAGCTCGCCGTCGATGCCCTTGAAGAGGTTCTTCTGCTGCGTCTCGAGGCGGTAGCGGGTCTCCTCGGGGAGGGCGTGGAAGTAGTCCACGTACTCCGGGGAGGTCATCTCCAGCGTCAGCTTGGTGTACTCCAGCGGGAAGAACCGCGGGGAGCGGGTGATCCAGTTGAGCTGGTAGCCGTGGACGTCGATCTCCGCCAGCAGGTCGTAGTAGATCTCCGCGGCGCTCTGGCCCGAGCCGACCAGGGTGATGGACTTCTTCTTCTGGAGCTCCGCCTTGTGCTGCATGTAGGTGGAGTTGTGGATGAAGTCGCCGCCCAGCTGCCCGCAGGCGGCCGGGACGTACGGCGGGGTGCCGGTGCCCACGACCAGGCGGCGGGTCAGGTGGGTCTCGCCGCGGTCGGTGCTGACCGCGTACACGCCGGCCTGCTCGTCGTACGTGACCTCGGTGACGGAGGTGGAGTACTGCACGTTGTCGAGCCGGTCGGCGGCCCAGCGGCAGTAGTCGTTGTACTCGGTCCGCAGCGGGTAGAAGTTCTCCCGGATGTAGAAGGAGTACAGCCGGTCCTTGTCCTTCAGGTAGTTCAGGAAGGAGAAGGGCGAGGTGGGGTCGGCCAGGGTGACCAGGTCCGACATGAACGGCGTCTGCAGGTGCGCGCCGTCCAGGAACATCCCGGCGTGCCACTCGAAGTGCGGCTTCGTCTCGATGAAGAGGCCGTCGAGCTCGTCGATCGGGGCGGTCAGGCAGGCGAGCCCCAGGTTGAAGGGACCGAGGCCGATGCCGATGAAATCGAGCGGCTGGCGGGGGTCACGGGGCTCACGAGACGACTGCAAGGGATTCTCCCAGGTACTGCTCGGCGTGGGACGCGAGCAGGTCGAGCACGGCCTCGATGTCGGCCGTGGTGGTCTGCGGGTTGAGGAGGGTGAACTTCAGGTACTGCTTGCCGTCGACCTTGGTGCCGGCGACGACGGCCTCACCGGAGGCGAACAGCGCCTTGCGGGCGTGCAGGTTGGCCTCGTCGACGAGGTCGGCGCGCACGTCGCCCTCGGGGACGTAGCGGAAGACCAGGGTGGAGATCTGCGGGCGGACGACGACCTCGTAGCGGGAGTCGGCGTCGATGATGTCCCAGCCGGCCGCGGCCAGGTCGATGACCTCGTCGAAGAGCTGCCCGATGCCGTCGGCGCCCATCGTGCGCAGGGTCATCCAGAGCTTGAGCGCGTCGAAGCGGCGGGTGGTCTGGATGGACTTGTCGACCTGGTTCGGGATCCGCTCCTCGGCCATGCGGCGCGGGTTGAGGTAGTCCGCGTGGTACGTGGCGTGCTTGAGGGTGTCGCGGTCGCGGACCAGCACCGCGCTGGAGCTGACGGGCTGGAAGAACGACTTGTGGTAGTCGACCGTGACCGAGTCGGCGTGCTCGATGCCGTCGAGGAGGTGCCGGCGGGTGGGGGAGACCAGCAGTCCGCAGCCGTAGGCGGCGTCCACGTGCATCCAGGCGGAGTGCTCGGTGGTCAGGCGGGCGATCTCGGGGAGCGGGTCGATGGACCCGAAGTCGGTGGTGCCGGCGGTAGCCACGACGGCCATCGGGTACAGGCCCTCGCGGACGCACTCCTCCAGCTCCAGGGCGAGGACGGAGGTGTCCATGCGTCGGTTGCGGTCGACCGGGACGGCGATGACGGCCTCGTAGCCGAGGCCGAGCATGGCGGCCGACTTCTTGACGCTGAAGTGGCTGGCCTCGGAGGTGAAGATGCGCAGCCGGGGCAGGACCTCGGACTTGGCGAGGGCGCGGTCGCTGCCCTGCATGACCTTCCGGCAGGCCTCGTCGCGGGCCAGGAGCAGCGCGTGGAAGTTGGACTGGCTGCCGCCGGAGGTGAAGACGCCGTCCGCGGCCGGTCCGAGGCCGATGCGCTGGGCGGTCCAGTCGATCAGGCGGCGCTCGATGAGGGTGCCGCCGATGGACTGGTCCCAGGTGTCCAAAGACGAGTTGACGGCCGAGAGGATCGCCTCGCCGAGGACGGCGGGGATGACGACCGGGCAGTTGAGGTGGCCCAGGTAGCGCGGGTGGTGGAAGTAGACCGCGTCGCGCAGGTAGACCTCCTCCAGCTCGTCGAGGACGGCGGCCGGGTCCTCCAGCGGGCGGTCGAGGTCGATCCCGCCCACGACCGGGGCGAGTTCGTCGACCGATATCCCGGTGTGGGGGCCCTGGACGGTCGCGAGTTTGGCCGCGACGCGCTCGACGCCCTCGATGACGGAGCGGCGGTAGTGCTCCGAGGTCGTCTCGTTCAAGAGATGCGAGCGCATCAACTTTCCTCCGGGCAGGGGGAGAAGGGTGGGGAAGATGTTGCTTAGGTTAGCCTAACCTAAGTTGCAAGCCAAATAGGGGCGGGCCCTGGCCGAAAGCCAGGGCCCGTCGAAGCGTTCTCAAGGGAGTCCGGAGGCGGTCGATGCGCGGTCGAGGTGGGGGAACCGTGGGGGAGCCGTGGGGGGCCGCGCCGGAGCCGTCTACAGCGCGGCGCCGGGGTCCTCGCTGGGCGCCTGGCCCGCGTAGGCCTCGGCGAGGAGCTCCTCCTCGCTCACGCCCAGACGCCAGTAGCCGGTGAAACGCACCGCACGCCGGTCGATGGAACGTTCCTGCACCAGGTGGCGGCGCACGGCGCGGATCGTTCCGGCCTCGCCCGCCAGCCAGGCGTACGGGACCTCGCAGGCAGGCAGTTCGGCCGCGCGCACCGTGTCGACGACGCGCTCGGTGCGGCCCGGGCCGCCCTCCCGCACGATCCAGGTGACGTCCGTACCGGCCGGGGCGTTCAGGTCGAGCCGGTCGTCGGCGTGCGGGACCTCGAAGAAGGCCGTGACGCGCAGACCGGGGTCGATCCCCTCCAGGATGGCTGCGGCCGCCGGCAGGGCGGTCTCGTCCGCGTACATCACCAGCGCGTCCGTGCCGGCGGGCGGCTGGAAGCGCACGGACTTGTTCTCCGCGACGGCCGGCCCGATCGCCAGGATCCGACGGCCGGTCACCGCCCGCCCGGCCCAGGCGGAGGCCGGGGAGGAGTCCCCGTGCAGCACGAAGTCGATGTCGACCTCGACCGCTCCCTCGGCCGTCGTGCGCTGCTCGCGCACGGTGTAGGAGCGCATCACCGGACGCTCCTCGTCCGGCATCCCGCGCCAGCCCGCGAACCAGGTGTCCTCGTCCGTGGACGGGAGTTCGGTGTGCTCCCGGTGGGCGGGCGGCAGGAAGAGCGACAGGCTCTGGTCCCGGCCGCCCGAGCGGAAGCCAGCGAGGGCCTCGCCGCCGAAGGTGACCCGCAGGAACGAGTGCCCGAGGCGGCGGGTGCGGACCACTTCCATCGTGAAGAAGCGGAAGTGGGCCACGGCCGCGGTGGCGTCAGCGGTCTCGGGCGCGGTGGCGGTCATACGGAATCCCCCCTGGGAAGTCGGGCGGGGGGGGGGGGGGGGGGGGGGGGGGGGGGGGGGGGGGGGGGGGGGGGGGGGGGGGGGGGGGGGGGGGGGGGGGGGGGGGGGGGGGGGGG
>NZ_JBVHVT010000075.1:0-44173 GCF_055564695.1 Streptomyces sp. NPDC029014 | reverse complement strand
GGAGGGTTTTCTCTGGCGCTTTTTTTTTTTGGGAGACGCTCCCCCCTCCCGGTACACTACCCCCCCCCCCCCCCCCCCCCCCCCCCCACCCAACCAACCCCCCCCCCCCCCCCCCCCCCCTCCCCCTCCCCCGTCCCGCTCAGTACGGTCGGGGCGACATCACCAGCGGCTGGGCGGCGTCGGGTGCCTCCAGGACGCAGCGGGGCACGCCCGGGCCTGGTGTGGCGCGGACGGTCACCGGTGTCGGCGGTACGGTCGGCAGCTCCACGTGGACGAGGACGGGCCGGTCACCGTGCGTGGTGGCGTGGCCGGTCTCCTTGCCGTCGACGAGGACCTCCACCTCCACCCGGTGCCCCGTCTCGATGGTCGTGCTGACGGAATGCCCGGCATGGTCGATGTGGAAGTGATGGCGTCGTCTCATGGGGTCGCCTCCGGGCCGGGCACACCACCCCCTGATCCAGGGTAGTCGCGGGCGGAGCGGCCCGCAGCGGACGGTTTGGATTGCCGCACGATCCTCAATACGATCCGGCGATGATCACAAGAAAATGGGTGGCGGCCGGGGCATGCGGCCTGCTCGCCACGCTCGCGGTCGGGCTGTTCCCGGCGAGCGCGGCGGCCGGCGAACCGGCGGGGAAGGATTCGCCCAAGGTCGAGCTGGTGCTGGACGTCAGCGGCTCGATGCGGGCGACGGACATCGACGGCACGTCCCGCATGGCGGCGGCCAAGCAGGCCTTCAACGAGGTCCTGGACGCCACGCCGGAGGAGGTGCAGCTGGGGATACGGACGCTCGGGGCGACCTACCCGGGCGAGGACCGGCAGCTCGGCTGCAAGGACACCAAGCAGCTCTACCCGGTGGGCAAACTGAACCGGACCGAGGCCAAGACCGCCGTGGCGACCCTCGCCCCCACGGGCTGGACCCCCATCGGCCCGGCCCTGCTCGGCGCGGCCGAGGACCTCAAGGGCGGCAACGCCACCCGGCGGATCGTGCTGATCACGGACGGCGAGGACACCTGCGCCCCGCTCGACCCGTGCGAGGTGGCGCGTGACATCGCCGCCCAGGGCATCCACCTGGTCATCGACACGCTCGGTCTGGTGCCCGACGCCAAGACCCGCGACCAGCTGGTCTGCATCGCCGAGGCCACCGGCGGCACCTACACCTCGGTGCAGCACACCGCGGAACTCTCCGGCCGCGTCAAGCAGCTCGTGGACCGGGCGGCGGCCCCCGTCGTCACCCCGGTGGCGACGCAGGGCGCCAAGCAGTGCCAGGGCGCCCCGAAGCTGGGCGCGGGCCTGTACACCGATCGCGAGGCCTTCGGCGAGCACCGCTGGTACCAGGTGGACGTCAAGCCCGGCCAGGAGCTGCGCGCCTCGGTGAGCATCGGCGTCGACCGCGCCGTCAACAACGACTACGGCGTGCTGCTGCGGGCCACGACCGTCCCCGGCCGCGAGATCGTGCGCGGCTCGGAGGCGGGCGACGGCCGCACCGACGTGGTCTCGACGGGGCTGCGCTACCCGAAGGCCGAGTCCGACGGGGACGAGGACGGGGACAAGGCCGGGGACGGCAAGCCGGCCGTGGAGACCGTCTGCCTGCAGGTCAGCAACTCCTTCTCGGCGCCCGCCAACGTCAAGACGACGCCGGGCATGCCGGTGGAGCTGACCGTAGACCTGGTGGACGGCCCCGACGACTCCGCCGACGTGGCCTCCTTCGGCCTCGGTCGCGGCTGGTGGCTGCTGGGCGTCCTGGTGCTCGCAGGTCTCCTCGCGGGCCTGGTGTGGGGCTGGCTCTCCCGCTGGCGTGTCTCGGTCTGGAGGACCAACTGATGCGTACCGTAAGGATGGTGACCGCCGCACTGCTGGCCGCCGGCGCCGCCCTGGCCACGGCCGGAGCGGCCGCGGCCGACACCCCCTCGCCGAGTGCGAGCCCGAGCGGGGCCGCGTCCGGCCCGACGGAGGCCGGCACGGCCTTCGGCACGGCCACGCCGGTCAAGCCGGGCCAGGTCGCCACGGCCGAGGCCTCCACCGGTGACTACCTGTACTGGGTGCTCCCGCTGGACTCCGGACAGCGGGCCACGGTCCGGGCCACGGTGAAGCTGCCCGACGCGGCGTCCCGCCACGCGGCGTCGACCTGGCGGCTGGACGTGTACGACGGCCTGCGCCGCCGGCAGCCGTGCACCTACGCCGCGCAGGCGGCGTCGGCGGCCAAGGAGGCCGCGACGGTCGAGCTGTCCTGCACGCTGCGCACGGTCCGCCCGGGCGCCGAGCCGTGGGCCAACGACCCGCTGCCGGGCAGCTACTACGTGCGCCTGACCGCGGTGAACCTGGCCCAGGAGGACCTGGGCCGGAAGGTGCGGGCGGAGATGCGGGCCGACGTGAGCGACACCGGGGGTGCGTTCGCCTCGGACGGCGCCGTGGCCGAGCCGCTCGTCCCCGGCATCACGGCCCGTGCCGCGGCCGTCGAGGCCGCGAAGAAGGAGGGGAAGCAGCCGCCGGCCGCCATCGGCGAGCCGGACGGGGGCTGGTCGAGCGGCCGCTGGTCCGACCGCTGGATCTGGACCGCGGCCGGCGGTGTGCTCGCCGCCCTGGCGGGCGTCTTCGGCTACTCCCTCACCCGTGGCCGGGGCCGTCCGACGCACGTCCCGCCGGGCGCCTGATCCGCGGCCGGCCGACGGCCGGCCACCCTGTGTCCCGCCCCGGGCGGCGGCTCTGCGGCACCACGCCGCGGGCCGCCGCCCGGGGCGGACGTCTTCCTGCCACCGCCTCAGTGCGGGCCCTCGGCCGGGAGGGGGTGGCCGTCGTCGTCGGTGGCGCCGGCCTGGGTGGAGAAGCGGGACAGGAAGACGTCGTAGAGGCCGTCGTCGCGGCGGGTCATCGTGGCGCCGTCCTGCCAGGTGCCGTTCTCCTCCCACCACTCGCTGCCGTACGGGTCGCCCTGGTTCTGGTGGACGTTGTGCATGCCGAGCCCGGAGTCGAAGGGCTCGCCGAAGACGAGGACCTGCCGGCCGGGCACCAGGATCGGCTCCAGCGCCGCCGAGGCCTCCAGATAGCTGCCCGCGGTCCACGGCCGGGCCGGGCTGATCCGTTCCCGGAGCCGCTGGATCCAGGCCGGCGGGCGGGGCAGGAAGAGGAAGCCCGGGTGGTCCGCGAGGGCCGGGTGGCGCAGGTGGTCGACGGCGCCGGACCCGCTGGCGCGGGCGAGGTCGTGGTAGCCGGGTTCCGGCGCGTCGACGGGCTCCAGCACCGAGGGGTGCAGGGTGAGCACCTTCCACTCGACGCCGACCGCGGACTTCTTGCTGTCGACGTCGACGGCGACCTCGTAGCGCCCGGCCGGGGCGTCGACCTCCATGTGCACGTGGAACCAGCGGCCCTGGCCGTCGGGCCGGTCGCGGAAGTGGCGGTGCAGGGTTCCCGACAGCACGCCGTAGTTCTCGAAGGGCATGCCTGCCAGTGAACCACCCGCCGGTTGCCCGTGCGCGCCCCGCGGTCAGTCCCCGTCGCGGACGGCGACGATGCCGTTGAAGACCCCGCCGTACGCGGTGCCGTCGGGGTCGAGGGTGATCGGGGCCCAGTTGTTGTCTTGAAGTGCTCTCCCGGCTGAAGCCGGGAGACTCCTGCTTGCCTTGCGGCAGCGGGTTCGACGCGTTCGGCGCGCCTGACGACTGCCCTTCCGGCAGCCGGGACGAGCGCGTGGCCCATCCGGTACAGGTGCAAGACGTTCCGGGCCGCGTTGTGGTCGGCGTTGCCCGACCAGCCGCAGTCCGGGTTCTTGCACACGGACACGGCCCGGGACTCCCGGCTGCCGGGCGTGGTGCGGCCGCACGCCGAGCAGCGCCGGGAGGTGTCAGGGGCGGGGACCTTGACCAGGGTGCCGCCGTGCCGGGCGGTCTTGTACGCCAGCATGGTGACCGTGCGGCCCCACGCCTCCCCACTGATGGAGCGGTTCGGCCCAGACTTCTGGGCGACGTTGTTTCCCGGCTCCTCGATGGTTCCCCTGGCGGACTTGACCATGTTCGTGATGGTGAGTGCTTCGACCACGACCGTGCCGTACGTGCGGGCGATGGCGTTGGTCGTCCGGTGCTGCCAGTCCAGGGCCCGGCGCTTGGCTTTCGCGCGCAGTCCTGCGATCTTGTCGTAGGTGCGGTGCAGCCGGCCGCTGGTGCGCTCTCCGGCCTTGCGGTGTGCCTTGCGCCGTGCGGCGCGCTGCTCCAAGCGCAGGAACTTGGCCTTCTCCTTACCGGTCCCACGGGCAGGTCCTTGGTCCACCGGAAGCGGACCCGGCCCACCTTGGGGTTGTTGGCCTGCCCCCAGCGGCGGTGCACGCGGGTGATGTTCAGGTCCCGGCCCTGCGGGACGTCCACGGACATCACCGTGCGCAGCCGGCTCTTGACGTTCGGGGCGTCGGCGCGGCCGTCCCAGCAGTTCTTCCACGCCTGGAAGAAGGTCTTGAGGACCGCTTGCGCGGCCTGCGCGGGCAGCACGGCGAGATAGTCGATGTCCTTGCGGGCCTGCCGGATCGCGGCGTCCGCGTCGGCGAGAGTCCGCTTCTCCTTCGGCATCATCCGCCACCGGGCGTGCAGCAGGTTCCACATCGTGCGGGCCGCGCGCGCCTGGGGTCTGCGCCGACGGAGCGCCGCGCCCGAGGAGTCCATGGAGCTGCCGGATGATTCACGAGGGTGCAACAGTCGGCCGCGGCACCGCGCCGCGCAGGGGGTCACGGGTCGATGCCGGAGACCACCTGGGCGGTGGCCGCCACCCCCTCGTGGATGGTCTCGGCCATGCCGCTGCCCGCGAGCTGGAAGCCGAGCAGGACGCAGACGAGGGCGTGCGAGAACTTGAGTCCGCCGTTGCGCATGAAGATCCATGCCAGGACGAAGAGCAGGACGGCCACGGAGAGCGAGATCACCATTGATACCTCCTTGTGCGGGCGCCATGGTGGCGCAGGAGGGGGTGCTCCCGGGCGAAACCCGTGTCCGCCGTACGGGTGTTGACCGTCCGTGACGATCGGTCAGTGCTTGACGACCTCTTCCCAGCGGGTCGTGCGGTCGCACCAGCGATCGAGTAGGACGGGGGCGCGGCCGACGGCGAGGAGCCCTGCGCCGGTCTCGGCCCGGTACTCCTCGACGACGCCGACCAGGGCGGCCAGCTCGGGCCGGTGAGCAGGTACGGTCCGGTGCCGACCGGGCGGGTGCCGAACCCGCCGCCGTTGACGTCCTGGCGGCCCGCGAGGTGCTCGGGGGCGATGGGCAGCACGGTGCGCTCGGCGAACGGGGCATAGGGGTACTTCAGCGTGAAGGCGACCGTGTCGTCGCCCTGCTGCGCGACGTCGGCGATCGCGTCGAGCTCGGTCCGGGAGGCGTTGTTCGTCTTCGGGTCGAGGATCGTGCGGTAGGTGAAGACGACGTCCTCGGCGGTGAAGGGCGCGCCGTTGCTGAACGCACGCCGGGGCGCAGCCGGTACGTGTAGGTGAGCCCGTCGGCGGAGACCTCCGGGAGGGACCGGGCCAGGGCGGGCTGGAGCAGCCGTACACATCCCTGGTGTTGCCGTTTTCGGTGTTGCCCTATGTGAGCAGCTCAAGATCAGCCGCTATTGCAAGGCGAGCGCAATCATGCCAGAGGTGATCAGAGGGCGACGAACCGGGCAGGACGGACGCCCGGCGGACCGCCTGCCGCACGGGTCTTGCCCGGCCGCCGACCTGCATGCCATATATGTCTAGACCTTTACGGGGACCGCGAGGACCAACGCCCCAAGGCCCCAAGGCCCGCAAGGACCACGAGGAAGCCGATCCGAGGAAGGCCCCGTGCGACGCCCCGCCCCCCTGCCCGCCCTCGGCCTGGCCGCCGCCTGCGCCGCCGCCGGGCTCACCGCCTGCTCCTCCGCCGACACCACTCCCCCGGCCGCCCCCGCCGGGATCACCGCGCAGGCCGGCAGCGCCACCTCCGTGCACGTGATGTGGCGGCCGGCCCCCGCAGCCGAGGGGGTCACCAACTACCAGGTGTTCGCGGCCGGCCGGCTGGTGCGCGAACTCCCGGCGGACCGGACCATGGTGGACGTCACCGGTCTGGCCCCGCAGACCGCGTACGCCTTCACGGTCCGGGCCCGCGACGCCGCCGGGAACACCTCCGCCCCCAGCGCCGAGGCCGCGGCCACCACCCCGGCCGCCCGGGCCGAGGACCGTACGCCCCCCACGGCCCCGGCCCGCACCACGGCCCGCGCCGACGGTCCCCGTTCGGCGGTGGTGTCCTGGTCCGCCGCCTCCGACGACACGGGTGTGACGGCGTACGACGTCTACCAGGGCGGCGTCCGGATCCACACCGCCGGCCCGGCCGAGACCTCCACCACCCTCACCGGCCTCCAGCCGGAGACCGCCTACACCTTCACCGTCCGGGCCCGCGACGGCGCCGACAACTCCTCCTCCGACGGCCCGGCGGCCGAGGCCACCACGGCACCCGCGCCCGGCCGGGGTCCCGGCACCGCTCCGTCGGACCTCACCGTCAGCGCCTCTCCCGGCGCCGTCACCCTCACGTGGACCGCCCCCGATACGGGCCGCTCGACGACGGAGTACGAACTCCACGTCAACGGAAGGCCCGTCACCGTCATCCAATTCGGTGCCGGGGCCTTGACCGGCAGCCGCGCCGAACACCGGCTCATCGTGACCGAACCGCCCGGCACGGTCTGGGAGCTGAAGCTGCGGGCCCGCCTGCCCGACGGCACGTGGGGGGCATTTTCCGCGCAGCGGCGCATCGTGCTGGCCGGGTGAGAACGGAAGCACCCGTACCGGTGACGTGACAGCGATACGGACGGAACGGCGCGTCGGGTAAGGAAGATCACGCACAATACATCCGTGTTCGGAGAGTACTCGTTCAACAACAGACGGGCGGATTCCGCTGGCGGCGATCCCGATCCGGCGGAAGACCAGGCACCGGGAAGACTTCCGCCGGAACCGGCCGTCTTCATCGGCCGGGAGGACGAACTCGCCGGACTCCACTGCCTGTTGCGCAGGCACAGGCTGATCACCCTCACCGGGGTGGGCGGCGTCGGCAAGTCGCGGCTCGCCCTGCGCGCCGTCGCCGACGCCGAACAGGCCCGGCCCGACGGGGTGTGGTGGGTGGACCTCTCGCCGCTGCGCGACCCCTCCCTGCTCACCATGACCGTCGCCCACGCCGTCGGGCTGGCCGACCATTCGGCGCGCCCGCTCGACGAGGAGCTGTGCGCCTGGATGGCCGACCGGGAGCTCCTCCTCGTCCTCGACACGTGCGAGCACATGGTGGCCGAGTGCCGCCACCTCGTCGGCGAACTCCTGCAGTCCGCACCGGGCCTGACGGTCCTGGTCACCTCCCGGGAACCCCTCGGCAGCCCCTGCGAGCAGATCGTGGACCTCTGCCCGCTGCCCTGCGACGGCCCCGACAGCGACGCCCTCGCCCTGTTCCGCGCGGCCGCCCTGGCCGCGGCCCCGGAAGCCGCGGCCGCCTTCGACGGTCCCGGGCGGGCCGCCCTGGCCGCGCAGGTGTGCCGACGCCTCGACGGGATCCCGCTCGCCCTGGAACTGGCCGGGGCGCGGTTGCGGATGTGGACGCTGGAACAGATGGCCCGGCGCCTGGGCGCGCGGTTCGACGTCCTGTCGGACGACCGGACGTCCACGCTGATGCCCCGGCACCGCACGATGCGCACCGCGATCGGCTGGAGCCACGAGCTGTGCGAGCCGGTGGAGCGCTTGCTGTGGGCCCGGCTGTCCGTCTTCACCGGCGACTTCGACGTGGCCGCGGCCCGGACGGTGTGCTCGGGCGGCCCGCTGTCGGCGGCCCGTGTGGAGCGGGTGCTGGCCGGGCTGGTGGCCAAGTCCGTGGTCCGGCGGACGCAGGAGCGGGGCGCGGGCGCCCGCTACCGGATGCTGGACACGATCCGCGAGTACGGCCACGACTGGCTGGCCGAACTCGGCGAGGTACGCACCGTCGCCGACCGGCACGCCCACTGGTACGCGGCACTCAGCCGGGCCGCGGACCGCGGCTGGATGGGCCCGCGCCAGGTGGACTGGTACCGCAGGATGACCACCGAGCACCCGCAGCTGCGGACGGCGCTGGAGCACCTGCTCGGCACCGACCCGGCGGCCGCGCTGGAGACGGCGGGGGCCCTGTGGTTCTTCTGGTTCTCCTGCGGGCACGTGCACGAGGGCCGCGGCTTCCTGGAACGGGCCCTGCGGGCCGCCCCGCAACAGGCCGCCGGGTACGCCCAGGGAGTGTGGGCGCTCGGGCTGACCGCCGTCCTCCAGGGGGACATGGACACCGCCCGGGAGCTCGGCGAGGAGTGCACCCGGCTCGCGGACCGTCTCGCGGACCCGGAGGCGCGGCTGCGGGCCGCGCACCTGCTCTCGGTGTCCCTGCTGCTGCCGGGGGACCCGGCGCGGGCCCTGGAGCTGGCGGGTCCGCGGGCGCGGGCCGGGATCCGGGGGCGGGAGGACAGCGCCGGCCTGCTGATGTGCCGGCTCGTGACCTGCTACGCCCTGTGCGACCTGCAGCGGTACGAGGAGGCAGCCGAGGAGGCGCGGGGGCTGCGCGAGGCCTGCGCCGACCTGGACGAGCGGTGGCTGCGCGCGTACGCGGACTACGTGCTGGCCGTCGCCGCCCTGGGGTTGGGCCACCACGAGGAGGCGTCCCGGCACGTGCGGGCCATGTTGTCGGGGAAGCGGCTGCTCGGCGACCGCATCGGCATCGCGCTGGGCCTGGACCTGCTCGCGGCGGCGGTCGCGGCGCTCGGCGACGGGGAGCTGGCGGCCCGGCTGCTGGGCACGGGGCACGCCTGGTGGCGCACGGTGGGGCAGCCCCAGATGGGCTCACCCTCGCTGACGGCCCTGCGGGCGCAGGGCGAGCGGCAGGCCCGCGCGGCGATCGGCGACGCGGCCTTCGAGAGCGCCTTCCGGGGCGGGGCGGCGGCTCCCACCGGCTGACCGGCAGCCGGTGGGCCGCGGACGTCCTGTGCTGCTGTCGTGGGCTCCCGTCAGTACGGGAGGGTTCTGCCCGACGGTGTGCGCAGATCCAGGTCTCGGGGTGCGGGCTTGGGGACGGGCTTGCGGATCAGCTGTTGGCGCATGCGGCCTCCTCGCTCAGACCAGGACCGGGCGGCGGGGTTCCACCACGCGGCCGTCGGGGAGCAGTTCGCCGGTGTCGTCGAAGACCAGCAGGCCGTTGCAGAGCAGGCTCCACCCCTGTTCGGGATGGGAGGCCACACTGCGTGCGGCGTCGTGGTCCGGACTCTCGGCGGACGGGCAGGGGGGCTGGTGGGAGCACATGGCGCACCTCCTCGCTGTGTGGCGCGGGAGGGCCGGTGGTCACCCGGTCGATTCCGCGATCCACGGTGGCCGTGAGTATTACTGATCGCCACCCTCGGACGGAACCCATATCGGCGGTCCAGTTCAGGGTGTGTATGCCCGGCTACCATGCGCTCATGCCCGGTATCCGGATCGTTCACCGTACGTGTCTGCCGGCGGCCGAGGCATGGCTGCGGCTCACGGCCTGGGAACGGCACGGCGCCCGGGTCCCGCTCACCCGGACGATCATGGAGACGGCGCCGCCCACGCGCGTCGGAACCCGCTTCACGGCCCGGACGGGAGTGGGCAGGATCACGTTCGACGACCCGATGGAGGTCGTGGTCTGGCAGCCGCCGTCCGGGACGGGTGCGGGACGGGTCCGGCTGGTCAAGCGCGGGCGCGCGGTTCGGGGCTGGGCGGAGATCGAGGTCCGTCCGCTGGTCGGCGGAGGGGCCGAGGTCTGCTGGCGGGAGGAGCTGCGGGTGCGGGGACTGGGCCGGGCGTTCGATCCGCTGGTCGCGGCGGCGAGCAGGCTGCTGTTCGGTCGGGTGGTGGAGGGTTTGCTGCGTACCTGACATTCCGGGCTAGGGTTCCGTGATCACCGACCCGGTGCCGCCGCGAGAGCGAGGAGAACCCCGTGGCCAGTACACCGCCGCAGCACGGCGCGGGCCCGTACCCCCCGTACGGCCCGCAGCAGGGCTCCCCGTTCGGCCCGCCCGCGGTGCCCCGGCAGCAGGGCCCGTACGGCGTTCCGCAGCCGCAGGCGACCCCGTTTTTCGGCCCGGGGCAGCCCATGGTCCTCGACTGCCGGATCTGCGGGTCGGTGCCCGCCGCGCCCGGGACCGTGCGCGGGCACCAGGGGATGCTCGTCCTGATGCGGTTCCTGCGGACGCAGGGCCCGCTCTGCCGCGACTGCGGGCTCGCCACCTACCGGCGGATGCAGTCCGACACCCTCTGGCAGGGCTGGTGGGGGCCGCTGTCGCTGTTCGCCACCCCCGTCACGCTGCTGATGAACCTCGGCCCCCGGGCTGCGTACTACCGGCTGGCTCCCCCGGCGGGGGCCATCCTGCGGCCGCTCGACCCGGGCCGGCCGCTGTGGCGGCGGCCGCCGGCCCTGCTCCTGATCGCCGCGGCGGTACTGCTCTCCTTCGCGCTCCCGACCCTGGTGGTGCTGGGCATCCTGGCCGGGGACGGGGACGACAAGCCGGCGCCGCTCATCGTCGGGAGCTGCGTCCGCAACGAAGGAGGGGACCTGAGCCACCAGAAGCTGCTGGTCACGGACTGCGGCTCGCCCAATGCCGAGTACCGCGTCAGCAAGCAGCCGACGGAGCAGGACTGGTGCGGTCCCCGGGACTTCCTCGCCATGCCCGAGTACAGCGCCGAGGGCACCAAGCTCCACTGCCTGACGCCCCTGCGCTAGCCGACCGGCGCCCGGACGCCGGCGCCCCCGGACGCCTACCGTCCGGGGGCGCTCCGGCTCCGCGCCGCGCTAGCGGATCGGCATTCCGGAGAGGGTGCGGGCGATCACCAACCGCTGGATCTCGCTCGTCCCCTCGAAGATCGTGTAGATCGCGCTGTCGCGGTGCATGCGCTCCACCGGGTACTCGCGGGTGAAGCCGTTGCCGCCGAGGATCTGCACGGCCTGGGCGGTGACCTTCTTGGCCACCTCGCTCGCGTACAGCTTGGACATCGAGCCCTCGGCCGAGGTGAAGGGCCTGCCCGCGACGGCCATCCAGGAGGCCCGCCACACCAGCAGCCGGGCCGCGTCGATCTGGGTGCGCATGTCGGCGAGCTGGAAGGCCACGCCCTGGTTGTCGATGATCGGGCGGCCGAACTGGGTCCGGGTCCGCGCGTAGTCGAGGGCCACCTCGTACGCGGCGCGGGCCGTGCCCACGGCCATCGCGCCGACCGCCGGCCGGGAGGCCTCGAAGGTGGCCATGGCCGCGTTCTTCACGCGCTCGCCGCCTCCCGCCTTCGCCTTCTCTCGGGCCCGGGCGAGGCGCTCGTCCAGCTTCTCCTTGCCGCCGAGCAGGCAGGAGCCGGGGATCCGTACGTCCTCCAGCACCACCTCGGCGGTGTGCGAGGCGCGGATGCCGTGCTTCTTGAACTTCTGTCCCTGGGACAGGCCGGGGGTGTTCGGCGGCACGATGAAGGAGGCGTGGCCCTTGGTGCCCAGATCCGGGTCGACGACGGCGACGACGATGTGGACGTTGGCGATGCCGCCGTTGGTCGCCCAGGTCTTCGTGCCGCCCAGGACCCACTCGTCCTTCGCCTGGTCGTAGACGGCGCGGGTGCGCATCGCGCCGACGTCGGAGCCCGCGTCCGGCTCGGAGGAGCAGAAGGCGGCGACCTTCACGTCGTCCGGGGTGCCGTACATCTGCGGGATCCAGGTGCCGATCTGCTCCTCGGTGCCGTTGGCGAGGACGCCGATGGCGGCGAGCCCGGTGCCGACGATCGACAGGGCGATGCCCGCGTCACCCCAGAACAGCTCCTCCATCGCCATGGGGACACCGAGGCCGGTCGGGTCGAAGTACTGCTGGGCGTAGAAGTCGAGGGAGTAGATGCCGACCTTGGCCGCCTCCTGGATGACGGGCCACGGGGTCTCCTCACGCTCGTCCCACTCCGCGGCCGCGGGCCGGATGACGTCGGCGGCGAAGCCGTGGATCCAGTCCCGGACCTGCTTCTGGTCGTCGTTGAGCTCCATGGTGAACTCCGCCATGTCCCCTCCAACTGTGCATCCACCAGTGCGTTACTGGCGGTAACCTCGACGGTGGCCACAGTCTGTTACCGGCGAGTAGCGACTGTCAAGCGAGGTGGTCCGCGGCGCGGCCGATTCGGCGGCCGGGGTGTGCGGGGTGTTACGTTGCGTGGGCGTCACGCACCATCGCAAGGGCGGGGAGAGAACACGTCATGGAGACCACGCAGCAGGCCGGGGGGCCGGCAACGGCCGAGCGCCGCCGGCGGGAGCTGCTCGAAGCGGCCGACCGGGTCGTCCTCAGGGACGGCCCCAAGGCATCCATGAATGCCATCGCGGCCGAGGCCGGCATCACCAAGCCGATCCTCTACCGCCACTTCGGCGACAAGGCGGGGCTCTACCAGGCCCTGGCCGTACGGCACACCGACGCCCTGCTCGCCTCGCTGCGGGCCGCGCTCGACGCGCCCGCCGAGCGCCGCAACAGGGTCGAGTCCACGCTCGACACCTACCTCGCGGCCATCGAGGCCCGGCCGCAGGTCTACCGGTTCCTCATGCACCCCACCGAGGACTCGCACAGCGCCGAGCACGGCTTCGACGTGGGCCGGCACTCGGCGCCACTGCTGCGCCGGCTCGGCGAGGAGCTGGCCGAGGTGATCAGCGAGCGCGTGGACCTCGGTCCGGACGGGGACCGGCTGGCCCGCGTCTGGGGGCACGGGATCGTCGGCATGATGCACGCGGCCGGGGACTGGTGGCTCAGCGAACGCCCCTGCGGGCGCGCCGAGTTGGTGTCCGGACTCACCGACCTGCTGTGGGGCCGGCTGTCCACGGCGGGCGACCGGGCCGACGGCCCCGGCTTCTAGTGCTGCCGCCGGCTGCGGCCGGCGGAACGGTTCAGTCGGCCAGGACGTGCGCGCCCCGCGCACCCCACGGCGTCCGGCGGATCGCGCGGCGCAGCCGCCGGGCCCGCAGCCCGGTGACCCGTTGCGCGTAGACCGTGCCGTCGAGGTGGTCGCACTCGTGCTGCAGGCAGCGGGCGAAGAACCCGGTGCCGGTGATCCGCACCGGTGCGCCGTCCGAGGTGACGCCCTCGACGACCGCGCGGTCGAAGCGGGCCGTGCCGGCCTCCAGGCCGGGCAGCGACAGGCAGCCCTCCGGACCGAGGAACTCGTCCCCGTCGGCCTCGACCAGGCGCGGGTTGACGATGTGGCCGACGTGCCGGACGTCCTCGTCGTCGGGGCAGTCGTAGACGAAGACCCGCTGCCCGACCCCGACCTGGTTCGCGGCGAGGCCGACGCCCTGGGCCGCGTACATCGTGGCGAACATGTCCTCGATCAGCCGGTCGAGGGCCGGGCCGAACGCGGTGACCTCCGCGCAGGCCGAGTGGAGCACCGGGTCGCCCAGCAGGCTCATGGTGCGGACGGTGCCGGTGGTGCCGGGAATGACGCGCTGTCGCATGGCCGTAAGGGTACGACGGGCGAATATATGAGGAGATCCGCGGCGACCTGGGGCGCCGCGGTCAGGGCCCCGGCCGGTACTGGATAGGCTGGGGCCGGTCGACGCAAGGAGGACAAGGGACGATGGCAGGCAACACAGAGCCGCTTTCGCCGCGGGCCAAACTGGCCGTGACGGCGGGCAAGGCCGCGGCGGCGGTGTCGCGGGCCGCGGGACGTGGCAGCGGATCGGTGATCGGTGGCAAGGTCGCACTCAAACTCGACCCCGACCTCCTCGGAGCGCTCGCGCAGCATCTCGACGTCGTCCTCGTCTCCGCCACCAACGGCAAGACCACGACGACCCGCCTGATCGCGGAGGCCCTGCGGGCCAGCGGCCCGGTGGTCTCGAACGCCCTCGGCGCGAACATGCCGGCGGGCATCACCTCCGCCCTGGCGGGCGGATCGGACGCCAAGTACGGCGTCATCGAGGTCGACGAGAAGTACCTGGCCGGAGTGGCCCGGGACGTCACCCCGAAGGTGATCGCCCTGCTGAACCTCTCCCGCGACCAGCTGGACCGCGCCGCCGAGACCCGCATGCTCGCGGAGAAGTGGCGCGAGGGCCTCACGGGCTCCAAGGCGGTCGTCGTCGCGAACTGCGACGATCCGCTGATCGTGTGGGCGGCCTCGTCCTCGCAGAACGTGGTGTGGGTCGCCGCCGGCCAGGAGTGGAAGGACGACGCCTGGTCGTGCCCCTCCTGCGGCGGCGTGATGCAGCGCCCGGGCGACGACTGGTTCTGCGGTGAGTGCGGCTTCCGCCGCCCCACCCCGACCTGGGTGCTCTCCGGCGACCACGTGCTGGACCCGCACGGCTCGGCGTGGCCGATCCACCTCCAGCTGCCGGGCCGCGCCAACAAGGCGAACGCGGCCACCTCGGCCGCCGTGGCCGCCGTCTTCGGCGTGCCGCCGCAGGTCGCGCTGGAGCGGATGTACCAGGTGCAGGCCGTCGCCGGCCGCTACGACGTGGTCGGCTTCCAGGGCCGTGAGCTGCGGCTGCTGCTCGCGAAGAACCCGGCGGGCTGGCTCGAAACGTTTTCGCTGATCGACCAGCCCCCGGCTCCGGTGATCCTTTCGGTGAACGCGCGCGGCGCCGACGGCACCGACACCTCGTGGCTGTGGGACGTGGACTACCCGCGCCTCGCCGGCCACCCGATCTTCGTGATCGGCGACCGCAGGCTGGACCTGGCGGTCCGCCTGGAGGTCGCGGGCCTGGACTTCCGGGTCTGCGACACCCTCGACGAGGCCGTGCAGCTGGCGCCGCCCGGGCAGATCGAGCTGATCGCCAACTACACCGCCTTCCAGGACGTCCGCCGCCGGGTCGGCAACTAGCACCGGGATCGGAACCCAGAGGACATGAGCATGAGCGACAACAGCCTGCGTCTGGTGTGGGTCTACCCCGACCTGCTCAGCACGTACGGAGACCAGGGCAACGTTCTCGTCGTGGAGCGCCGGGCCCGCCAGCGCGGCCTGGACGTGCAGCGTGTGGACGTGCGCAGCGACCAGCCCATCCCGACGTCCGGGGACATCTACCTGATCGGCGGCGGCGAGGACCGCCCGCAGCGCCTGGCCGCGGAGCGCCTGGTGCGCGACGGCGGTCTGGAGCGGGCCGTCTCGAACGGGGCGATCGTCTTCTCCGTCTGCGCCGGGTACCAGATCCTGGGCAACGAGTTCGTCAACGACATGGGCGAGCGCCAGCAGGGCCTCGGCCTGCTGGACGTCGTCACCGTGCGCGGCGAGGGCGAGCGGTGCGTCGGCGACGTGCTCGCCGACATCGACCCGCGGCTGGGCCTGCCCCAGCTGACCGGGTTCGAGAACCACCAGGGCGTCACGCACCTCGGCCCGACGGCCAAGCCGTTCGCCCGCACCCGGCTGGGCCGCGGCAACGGCACCGGGGACGGCACCGAGGGCGCGTACAACGACACCGTGTTCGGCACGTACATGCACGGCCCCGTCATGGCCCGCAACCCGCTGATCGCGGACCTGCTGCTGAAGCTGGCCCTCGACGTCAACGCGCTGCCGCCGGTCGACGACCGGTGGTACGACGCGCTGCGCGCGGAGCGCATCGCGTCGGCCACGCAGCCCGCGTAGCCGCTGCGGCACCCGCGCCACCTGCGCGCAAGGCTGCGTTCGGCCCGGATTCCCCTCGGGGGTCCGGGCCGATGTGTGTTCGTACGAGGAACATGACCAGCATGTGGAGGCTGGTTCAGCGGGGTACCGATCCGCTAGTAGGGTGACGGGTAGTTCCAACCGGACGACGTGGTCCGGTCGTCGGCCCACGTTGCAAAGGTTTCTTGCCATGCGCATTGGCGTGCTCACCTCCGGCGGCGACTGCCCCGGCCTCAATGCCGTCATCCGTTCCGTCGTGCACCGCGCCGTCGTCGACCACGGCGACGAGGTGATCGGCTTCCACGACGGCTGGAAGGGCCTGCTGGAGGGCGACTACCGCAAGCTCGACCTCGACTCGGTCGCCGGCATCCTGGCCCGTGGCGGCACCGTCCTCGGCTCCTCCCGCGTCCAGCCCGCCCACCTGCGCGACGGCGTGGAGCGGGCCCGCGGCCACGTGGCCGACCTGGGCCTCGACGCGATCATCCCGATCGGCGGCGAGGGCACCCTGAAGGCGGCGAACCTGCTGTCGCAGGCCGGGCTGCCGATCGTCGGCGTCCCGAAGACCATCGACAACGACATCGCCTCCACCGACGTCACGTTCGGCTTCGACACGGCCGTCGGCGTCGCCACCGAGGCCCTGGACCGGCTGAAGACCACCGCCGAGTCCCACCAGCGCGTGATGGTCGTGGAGGTCATGGGCCGCCACACCGGTTGGATCGCCCTGCACTCGGGCATGGCGGCCGGCGCCCACGCGATCGTCGTGCCGGAGCGCCCCTTCGACATCGAGGAGCTGACCGGGATCGTCGGCGAGCGGTTCTCCGCCGGCAAGCGGTTCGCGATCGTCGTGGTCGCCGAGGGTGCCAAGCCGCGCCCCGGCAGCATGGCGTTCACCGAGGGCGGCACGGACCAGTACGGCCACGAGCGCTTCGCCGGCATCGGCAACCTGCTCGCCGTCGAGCTGGAGCGGCGCCTGGGCAAGGAGGCCCGTCCGGTCATCCTGGGCCACGTGCAGCGCGGCGGCACCCCGACCGCGTACGACCGGGTCCTCGCCACCCGCTTCGGCTGGCACGCGGTGGAGGCCGCGCACCGCGGCGAGTTCGGGATGCTGACCGCGCTGCGCGGCACCGACATCGTGATGGTGCCGCTCGCCGAGGCCACGGCCGCCCTCAAGACCGTGCCCGCGCAGCGGTACGACGAGGCGCAGACCGTTCTGTGACCTTTTCCCCTCTTGTGGAACCGGCCCCGGACGCAGCCGCGTCCGGGGGCGGCACTACTGTGGTGGGGCACCACAGGTCAAGAGGAGTGGACAGATGGATCACAGCGGTCACGGCATGGACATGCACGACATGGACCTGCCGCCGTTCACCCTCGGGCGCGGTCTGGAGTTCTCCTTCGACGCGTTCTTCCTGATCGGCTCGCTGGTCGGTCTCGGCCTGTACCTGTGGGGCGTGGTGCGGCTGCGGCAGCGCGGGGACGCCTGGCCGATGGGCCGGATCGTGGCCTTCACCATCGGTGTGCTGAGCGTGGCCCTGATGATGTGCACCAAGCTGAACGACTACGGCATGGTCATGTTCAGCGTGCACATGATCCAGCACATGGTGATCAGCATGCTCTCCCCCATCCTGCTGCTGTTGGGCGCTCCGGTGACGCTCGCGCTGCGCGCCCTGCCGCCCGCCGGGCGCGGCCGCAAGGGGCCCCGTGAGCTGCTGCTGATGCTGCTGCACAGCCGCTACATGCGGGTGGTCACCCACCCGGCGTTCACCATTCCCATGTTCATCGCCAGCCTCTACGCCCTGTACTTCACCCCGCTCTTCGACTTCCTGATGGAGAGCAAGCCCGGGCACATCGGGATGATGGTGCACTTCCTCGCCGTCGGCCTGGTCTTCTTCTGGCCGATCATGGGCGTGGACCCGGGCCCGCACCGGCCCGGCTACGTGATGCGGATGCTGGAGCTGTTCGCCGGAATGCCGTTCCACGCGTTCTTCGGCATCGCGCTGATGATGGCGAGCGAGCCGATGATCGGGACGTACCGGAACCCGCCGGCCTCCCTGGGCATCGACCCGCTGCTCGACCAGCAGTGGGGCGGCGGCATCGCGTGGGCCTTCAGCGAGATCCCCTCGGTGCTGGTGCTGATCGCCCTGATGTACCAGTGGTACCACTCCGAGCAGCGGGCGGCGAAGCGCGCCGACCGGGCCGCGGACCGCAACGGCGACCAGGAGCTGGAGGCGTACAACGCCTATCTCGCCTCGCTGCGCGCGCGTGGCCAGTAGCGCCCGACCCGCTTTCGGGGCCACCATGGGGCATGACCGGTTCCGTTAAGGCGATGGCCGTCATGACCTTCGTCGCCCTGGTGGCCGTCGCGACGTACTCCGTGGCCCTCGGCAGCAATGGCTGGCTGTGGTTCGGCTGGGTGGTGCTGGGCGTGCTCACGGCCGGAATGGCCGCCGCCGGCAACAACTGACCGGCGTGGCGGAGCCTCCCGTGACGTCCGTGGCCCGCGCGGCGTGCGCGACCCCTCCGGTCCGGGGACCACTGTCCGTACGATGGCGGTGACAGCCGGACGGCGACGGGAGCGGCCTGGTGTTCTACCACTTGCTCAAGTACGTGTTCCTCGGCCCGCTGCTGCGGCTGCTGTTCCGGCCGCGGATCGAGGGGCTGGAGAACGTCCCGGCCGAGGGGGCCGCGATCGTCGCCGGCAACCACCTGTCCTTCTCGGACCACTTCCTGATGCCCGCGATCCTGAAACGGCGGATCACCTTCCTCGCCAAGGCGGAGTACTTCACCGGACCGGGGCTGAAGGGCCGGTCGACCGCGTTCTTCTTCCGCAGCGCCGGACAGATCCCGGTGGACCGCTCGGGCCGGGACGCCGGGCAGGCCGCGCTCCGCGAGGGGCTGGGGGTGCTGGCCCGGGGCGAGCTGCTGGGCATCTACCCGGAGGGCACCCGCTCGCACGACGGGCGGCTGTACAAGGGCAAGGTGGGGGTGGCGGCGATGGCGCTGGGCGCCGGCGTGCCGGTGGTCCCGTGCGCCATGCTGGGCACCTTCGAGATCCAGCCGCCCGGGAGGAGGATCCCGAAGATCCGGCGGGTCACCATCCGCTTCGGCCGGCCGATGGACTTCTCGCGGTACGCCGGGCTGGAGGGCGAGCGGGCGGTGCTGCGGGCGGTCACCGACGAGATCATGTACGCCATCCTCGACCTGTCCGGCCAGGAGTACGTCGACCGGTACGCCGGCGAGGTCAAGGCCGAGGAGGAGGAAGCACGGAAGAAGGCCCGGCGCAGGACGCGCTGAGCCTTCTCCCGCGGTTCCGTCACCGGGTCAGCGGACGGACGGCAGCTCCTCGCGCGCCGGGAAGTCCGACGCCGGGGCGGCCGAGCGCGCCTTCGCGGCGGCCGGGGCCGGGGCGACCGGGGCGGCGTGCGACCCGCACAGCACGTCCTTGGCGTCGACCTTGCCCTTGAGCAGGTAGTCGTCCACGCGCGTGTTGATGCAGGGGTTCACCAGGCTGGTGACACCGTGCGAACCGGCACCCTGCTCGGTGATCAGGCGCGAGCCGGCGAGGCGGCGGTGCAGCTCGACCGCACCCTCGTACGGGGTGGCCGCGTCGCGCTCCGACTGGACGATCAGGACCGGGGCCAGGCCGCGCTTGGCACCGACCTCCAGCGCCTTGTGCTGCTTGGACTTCCAGGTCGCGCAGGGCAGGTTCATCCAGGCGTTGGCCCAGGTCATGAACGGGTACTTGGCGTGCAGGGCGGTGTTGTCCGCGTCCCACTTGGCCCAGCTGGTGGGCCACTTGGCGTCGGCGCACTCGACCGCGGTGTAGACCGCGTTGCCGTTCTCCGTGGCGATGTTGCCCTGGACGTCGGACATGTCCGGGGTGATCGCCTCGACCAGCGGCTTCTCGTCACCGGCGGCCCAGGCGCTGAACGCCTGCGCGACCGGGACCCACGAGGAGTCGTAGTACGGGGCGCTCTGGAAGAAGTTGATCAGCTCGGCCGGGCCGGCGACGCCGCCCAGCGGCTTGGCCTTGGCCTGGGCGCGCAGCTGCTGCCACTTGGCCTCCACCTTGGCGCGGGTGTCGCCGAGGTGGAAGGAGGCGTCGTTCTTCGCGACCCAGTCCTGCCAGTCGTTCCAGCGCATCTGGAAGGCGACGTCCTGGTCGAGGTTGGCCTCGTACCAGATGTTGTCCGTCGACGGGTTGACCACACTGTCGACGATCATGCGGCGCACGTGGGTCGGGAACAGGGTCGCGTAGACCCCGCCGAGGTAGGTGCCGTACGAGACGCCGAGGTAGTTCAGCTTCTTCTCGCCGAGGGCGGCGCGGATGACGTCCATGTCGCGCGCCGTGTTCGGCGTGGTCATGTGCGGCAGCATCTCGCCGCTGCGCTCCTTGCAGCCGTCCGCGTACTCCGCGGCGAGCTTGCGCTGGGCGGTCTTGTCCGCCTCGGTGTCCGGGACCGGGTCGGCCTTCGGAACCTTGACGGCCTCCTGCGGGTCGACGCACGAGATGGGCGTCGAGTGGCCCACGCCACGGGGGTCGAAGCCCACGAAGTCGTACGCCTTGGCGGTGTTGACCCACAGCGGCGAGTTGGTGGTGGACCGGCGCGGGAAGCGCATGCCGGAACCGCCGGGGCCGCCGGGGTTGTAGAGGAGCGCGCCCTGGCGCTCGTCCTTGGTGCCGGTGCTCACGGCACGGTCGACCGCGATGTCGATGGTCTTGCCGAACGGCTTCGCGTAGTCGAGCGGAACCTTGACCCAGCCGCACTGGATGGGGGCGGCGAACCCCCAGTCGGCGGGACAGTCCTTCCACTGGATTCCGGCGCGGGCGGCGCGGGCGGCGGCGAGCTGGGCGCCGAGCGCCTCCGGGACCGGGCTGTTGCCCGTGGTCGCCGCGGCGGCCGGCGGGGCCAGCAGCAGGCCGGCGGCGAGTGCTCCGGTGATCAGAGTGGCAGCGCTCCCCAGCGCTGCTTTGTGTATCACGTGGTCGTTCCCCCTGGATCAGGCCCGGCCGGGAGCGGCCGGGTCACGTCGGGTTGGTCGTGCGACGGTGGTGTACGTGCACAGGGGATCTTTTCGCCTGACCTACACCTGACAACAGGTCAAGGTGATGTTCTTTGCCAACCCGATAACCGGCACGGCATGTACCGCTCAGCGGTGTCTGGTTCGTCCCAGCTTCGCCCAGCGGTCACCAGCCGTACGTGCGACACGCCGCGTCGAGGAGCCCGCGCAGCCGCAGCGCGTCCGGCGCAAGTGCCGTGACCAGCACGGCCGGTCCGGCCAACGGGGTGACCACGGCGAACTCCCCCAGCACGGCGGCGGCCGGCGCCTCCCGGGCGAACCGCGGGTCCACGACCAGGAGCTGGCCGACCGCCCGGTGGCCCGCGAGCCCCGCCGGGCCGTCCCAGCCGCCGGGCGCGCCGGGGCCGCAGGCGAGCTCCTGGTCCAGCAGTGGTCGGCCGTCCCGGACCACGGTGAGCCGGCTGCGCAGCAGGCCCGACTCCTCGCCCGCACGGCCCAGCACCTGCTCCTCGCGCAGCAGCAGTCGGGCGCCGGGGGCGAGTTCGGCGCGGGTCCGCACCCGCAGGTCGCTGCCGCGCACGGAGACGAGCGGCTCGGGCAGCCAGCGCACCGTCGCGCCCTCGGCCGCGGTGATACGCACGTCGTACCGCGCGGGCCCGCCGCCGCGGCCGGGCAGCGCCAGGGTCGCGGCGGCCGAGGCGAGGGCGAGGCACGCCCTGGGTCCGGCGGTGGCCTCCACCGCGAGGTGGTCGCCGCCCAGCGGGGCGCTCATGGCGCCGACCAGCATGACGCCGGCCTCGGCGCCGCTGCCCCGGGTGCGGCGCAGCGCGAGCGGCCCCTCGCCGGTGAGCAGGGGCAGGGCGGTTCCGCCGCGGCCGTCGGCGACGGCGCGGATCCGGGCGGTGGCCCGCACCCCGGCCGCGGGCGGGGCGGGGGGTGCGACGGGCGGGACGGCAGGGGCCGACGGGATGGCGAGGGCCGGTGGCGCGGCCGGGGGCGCGGCCGTCACCGTACGGCCCAGGCGGCGAGCCGCTCGCGCACCCAGGCGGCCACCGGGGCGACCCCCTCCGCACCGCGCAGGGACTGGAAGGTGACGGGGAGCGCGCCACGCTGCTCGGCGGCGTCGCGGGCCATCCGGTCCAGGTCGGAGCCGACGTGCGGGGCGAGGTCGGTCTTGTTGACGACGAGCAGGTCGGCCGTGGTGACGCCGGGGCCGCCCTTGCGCGGGATGTCGTCGCCGCCCGCGACGTCGATGACGAAGATCTGGGCGTCGACGAGTCCGCGGGAGAAGGTGGCGGTCAGGTTGTCCCCGCCGGACTCGACGAGGATCAGGTCGAGCGGGGCGGTCTCCCGGTGGGCTTCCTCCAGCTCCTCCACCGCCTCCAGGTTGGCGGAGATGTCGTCGCGGATGGCGGTGTGCGGGCAGGCGCCGGTCTCCACGGCGGTGATCCGCTCCGGCGGCAGCACGGCCTCCCGGAGCAGGAACTCGGCGTCCTCGCGGGTGTAGATGTCGTTGGTGACGACGGCCATGGACAGTTCGGTGCGCAGGGCCCGGCAGAGCGCGGCGACGGTGGCCGTCTTGCCGGAGCCGACGGGTCCGCCGAGCCCGATGCGCAGGGCGCGGCGAGAGCCGTCGGCCCGGCGGGGCTCGGCGCTGTGGGTGTGGCGTTCGGGGTAGGCCGTGCCGTGGTCGAGGTGCATGGGGTGGGTCTCCCGGGGTGGTGGAGGTGGTCAGGAGGCGAACAGCCGTACCGGCCAGCCGGCGTGGATCTCGGCGGCGATCTCCAGCAGCGGCGAGGAGGCCGCGGGCAGGGCGTCCGGGCCGTCGAGCCGGGCCCGGTGCGCGGCCCGTACGGCCCGCTCGGCCGTGTCGTCGAGCTCGGGGGCGAGGCGGGCGAGGACGCCGGTGGCTTCGAAGGGGTCGAGGCCGAGCAGCCGGACGGTGGCGGTGGCCGGACCGCCGATGCTCTCGTACGCCGCCACGTGCGCGGCGTCGGACGGCCCTAGCCCGGCCGCCCGGGCGGTGAGGCCGAGCACCACGGGCTGGTGCGCCCCGCGCGGGAACGCCGCGGCGAGGGCGTCGAGTTCGGCGGCGGGCCAGGTGGCGCGGGCGGCCCGGAGCAGCTGCCGACCGAGCCTACGGGCGGCGGTGCGCAGCGCGGGCGAGGGGGTGCGGGCGTCGGCGGCGGCGTCCAGGACGGCCGGGTCGAGCCCGAGGGCGGCGGCCGCGGCGAGGGCGGCGGCGGTGAGCCCGGCCGTGTGGAGGCGGCCGCGGCAGAACTCCTGGAGGGAGGCGGCGTCGTGGATGCGGCCCGCCTTGCAGGCGGCCTCCGCCCCGCCGGAGTGGGCGTGCCCTCCGGCGGGGAAGCGGCCGTCGGCGAGGACGAGCAGGGCGGCGCGGCTCATCAGAAGAGGAAGTACCGCTGGGCCATGGGGAGTTCCGCGGCGGGCGCGGGCTCCACCACCTCGCCGTCGATGGTGACGGTAAAGGTGTCGGCGTCGACCTCGACCCTCGGCATGGCGTCGTTGTTGCGCATGTCCGCCTTGGTCACCTTCCTGGTGCTCTCGATGGCGACGAAATCCTTGCCGAGCGCGAGCCGTTCGGGCAGGGCGTCGTCGAGTGCGGCCTGGGCGGTGAAGTTGACGGAGTTCGCTGCGGGGGCCAGGCCGCGGCCGCCGAACATCGGGCGGGGCAGTACCGGCTGCGGGGTGGGGATGGAGGCGTTGCCGTCGCCCATCTGCGCGTGCGCGATCTGGCCGCCCTTGATGACGGTCTCGGGCCGGACGCCGAAGAAGGCCGGGTTCCACAGCACGAGGTCGGCGAGCTTGCCGGTCTCCACCGAGCCGATCTCGCGGGCGAGGCCCTGGGCGACGGCCGGGTTGATCGTGTACTTGGCGACGTAGCGGCGGGCCCGGTGGTTGTCGGCGGGCCCGTCGCCGGGCAGGAATCCGCGGCGGCGCTTCATCACGTGGGCCGTCTGCCAGGTGCGCAGGACGACCTCGCCGACGCGGCCCATGGCCTGGGAGTCCGAGGAGATGATGGAGATCGCGCCGAGGTCGTGCAGGACGTCCTCCGCGGCGATGGTGGAGGGCCGGATCCGGGACTCGGCGAAGGCGAGGTCCTCGGGGACGGCGGGGTTGAGGTGGTGGCAGACCATCAGCATGTCGAGGTGCTCCTCGATGGTGTTGACGGTGTGCGGCCGGGTCGGGTTGGTGGAGCTGGGCAGCACGTTCGGCTCGGAGACCACGGTGATGATGTCGGGGGCGTGGCCGCCGCCCGCGCCCTCGGTGTGGTACGCGTGGATGGTCCGGCCGGCGATCGCGGCGAGGGTGTCGCCGACGAACCCGGCCTCGTTGAGGGTGTCGGTGTGGATGGCGACCTGGGCGCCGGTCTCCTCGCAGACGCCGAGGCAGGCGTCGATCGCGGCGGGGGTGGCCCCCCAGTCCTCGTGGATCTTGAAGCCGAGGGCGCCGCCGCGGAGTTGGGCGTGCATGGCCTCGCGGGAGGTGGTGTTGCCCTTGCCGAGCAGGCCGATGTTGACCGGGTAGGCCTCCAGGGCCGCGAACATGCGGGCGAGGTGCCAGGAGCCGGGGGTGATGGTGGTGGCCTTCGTGCCCTCGGCGGGTCCGGTGCCGCCGCCGACCAGGGTGGTGATGCCGGAGGCGAGGGCCTCCTCGACGACGGTCGGGGAGATGAAGTGGACGTGGGCGTCGATGGCACCGGCCGTGACGATCTTCCCGTTGCCTGCGATGACCTCGGTCTCGGGGCCGATGACGAGGGCGGGGTCGATGCCGTCCATGGTGTCCGGGTTGCCGGCCTTGCCGATGCCGCAGATCCGGCCGTCGCGGATGCCGATGTCGGCCTTGACGATGCCCCAGTGGTCGAGGACCACGGCTCCGGTGATCACCGTGTCGGGGGCGCCCTCGGCGCGGGTGGTGCGGGCCTGCCCCATGGACTCGCGGATGACCTTGCCGCCGCCGAACACGGCCTCGTCGCCCGAGCGCCCGGGGCCGCCGCAGAGGTCCTCCTCGATCTCGACGAAGAGGTCGGTGTCGGCCAGCCGGATCCGGTCGCCGGTCGTCGGCCCGAAGAGGTCGGCGTACGCCCTCCGTTCCAGCTCAGCCATCGAGCGGCCCCCCGGTCTCCCCGCGCAGTCCCCACACGGCGCGCAGTCCGCCGAGCGGTACGAGCTCCACCTCGACCGGGATGCCCGGCTCGAAGCGGACGGCGGTGCCGGCGGCGATGTTGAGCCGGAGCCCGCGGGCGGCCGGGCGGTCGAAGTCGAGGCCGGGGTTGGCCTCGGCGAAGTGGTAGTGCGAGCCTACCTGGACGGGCCGGTCGGCGGAGTTGAGCACGGTCATGCGGGTGACGGGGCGGCCTTCGTTCAGGCGCACCGGACCGTCCCCGTGGACGATCTCGCCGGGGATCATGCGGCTGCTGCCCTTCAGACGATCGGGTCGTGGACGGTGACGAGCTTGGTGCCGTCCGGGAAGGTCGCCTCGACCTGGACGTCGTGGATCATCTCGGGGATCCCCTCCATCACGTCGGCCCGGGCGAGGACGGTGCGGCCGGAGGCCATGAGCTCGGCCACGGACCGTCCGTCGCGGGCCCCTTCGAGGATGTGGGACGTGATCAGGGCCACCGCTTCGGGGTGGTTGAGGAGGACCCCGCGCGCCTTGCGCCGCGCGGCCACGTCCGCGGCCACGTGGATGAGCAGTCTTTCCTGCTCGTGCGGTGTCAGGTGCACGCGTATCACCAGCTTCCAGGACAGGTCGAGCGAGGGGCGAGCCGACCCTAGTGGCCGTCAACTCTTTGTTGACCTGCGCATTTCCAAGCCAAGCGGGTCTTGCCCAATGCTGAGGAAGGCTTTCCGTCCCGAGCACCGGCGCTTTGCCGGCCGATGGGTGATCATTTACGGAAGGCCGCGGCCGCCCACGCTAGGCGGCGCGCTTTTCCGTCGCGTTAACCCACGTTTCGGGCAGGCACCCGCTTCGACGTGCGGACCGGCTCCGTCCGGTTCCGTATACGGACACCCGGGAGCCGCCCCGGAGGAGTCGCATGTTCCGCAATCCGGTACGCCACATCACCTTCGACGCCCTGGAGCCTTACGCAACCGCTTCGTTCTGGTCCGCCGTGACGGGCTTCCCGATCCACCCCGACGACGCCGAGGGCGACGACGAGGTCCTGCTGGACCCGGGCCGGCCGGGGGTGCCGGGCCTGCTGTTCGTCCGGGTACCGGAGGCCAAGTCCGGGAAGAACCGGGTCCACTTGGACATCCAACCGCAGGACGGCACCCGCGACGAGGAGGTCGAGCGGCTCATCGGGCTCGGGGCGAGGCTCGTCGACGACCGGCGCCGGGAGGACGGCACGGGTTGGGTGGTGCTCGCCGACCCCGAGGGCAACGAGCTGTGCATCGAGCGGAGCACCTCCGAGCGCGGCTGACGCGCCGGCCGGGCGGCGGGCGCCAGCCGCCGTCAGCACGTGCCGGCGGTGCGGGCCGGGGCTCCGGCGGGCCAGGGCAGGGCGATCCACACGGTCTTGCCGCCGTCCTCGGTGGGGCTCACCGAGAGCCGGCCGCCGGCTTCGGCGGTCAGCCAGCGGATGATGACCATGCCGCGGCCGTTGTCCTGCTGGACGGCGGCCGGGAGCCGCCGCGGCCAGCGAGGATGGCTGTCGGTGACCCCGACGCGGAGCCACTCCCCACGCTCCAGCCGGACGTCGACGGTGAAGGTCGGCGACTGCCCGAAAGTGTGCTGCACGGCGTTGGTGGCCAGCTCCGAAACGATCAGCCGGACACTGTCGGCGGTGTCCGCCCCGTCCGGCAGTCCCCATTCGAGGAGGACGTCCGCGACGTAGCGGCGGGCCGCGGCGACCGAGGCGGGATCGCTCGGCAGAGTGACGGATGCTTCCTGGTGGTCTGCCATGGCGACGGTCCCTTTCCCACCGGGACGGAACCGCCCCGGATCTGTGCTGGACGCCAGAGTGCCACCCATCGTCCCGTCGGTGCGGCCGTTCACCCAAGATATGCATATATCTGTCGCTCAATACAGTGAACTCTGCTACGGAAGAGCGTATTTGGACGGCAGACTGGTGCGAGCTGTGCCGGTGGAAGGAGGCGGGTATGCAGCACGGCCCCGCGGTGCGTCGGCGCAAGCTCGGCGAGGAGTTACGCGCCCTGCGCGACCGTACCGGACTCACCAGTGGCGACGCGGCGCGCGCCATGGGCTGGCACCAGTCGAAAATCAGCCGCATCGAAACCGGCCGGAGCGGCGTGAAACCGGAGGACATCGGCCGCCTCCTCGACGCCTACGGAGAGGTCGTCAGCCCCGAGCAGCGGGCCCTGCTGGAGGCCCTGGCGGTCTCGGCGGCCGGCCCCGGGCCCGGCGGCGGCAACGGCCGCGGCCGCCAGTGGTGGCACGACTACCGGGGCCTGCTCCCGCAGGAGTACCGGGACTTCATCAGCCTGGAGGCGGGGGCCCGGGCGGCCCGCACCGTGGAGCTCTCCGTGGTGCCCGGCCTGCTGCAGACCGCCGAGTACGCGCGGGCCGTCACCCGCGCCGCGCTGGGCGGGCTACCGGAGCCGAAGGTGGACGCGCTGGTCGACGTACGGCTGGCCCGGCAGGCGGTGCTGCGGGCCGAGCCCCCGCTGGAGCTGAGCGCCGTACTGGACGAGGCGGTGCTGCGGCGGCAGATCGGGGGGCCCGGGGTGATGGCGGCGCAGCTGCGACACCTGGTGGAGGTGGCGCGGTTGCCCCAAGTGCGACTGCAGGTGCTGCCGTTCAGCGTGGGGGGTCATCTCGGCCTGACCGGACCGTTCGTCATCTTCTCATTTCCGAACATTGCCGATCTGGATGTGGTGGTACTCGACCATTTGACGAGTAGCCTCTATCTGGAGCGGAAGGAAGACCTCGAGGCGTACAGCGCCGCGTTCCGCACCATCCAGGCGCACGCCCTCCCGCCCCAGGACTCGTCGGATCTCATCAGCTCCCTGGCTGACGACGCGCAAGGAGGCATCCCGTGTCCGCAACCCCCCTCTCCCCCGGCGGACTTCTGAACAGAGCGCGGTGGCGGCGCAGCAGCCGCAGCACCGGAATGAACAACTGCGTGGAAACGGCCGCCCTGGCCGGCGGCCTGCTGGCCGTCCGCGACTCCAAGCGGGCGGCCGGCCCGGCCGTGCTCTTCACCGGGCCGGCCTGGGCGGAATTCCTCGCCTCGGTACGGCCGGACGTGCCCGCATGACGGCCTAGGAGTCCGCTGAAGATCTTGCTCTGACCGCCCGGCTCACCCTGGATTGCCAGCAAATGTCGATCGTCCTAAAGCGGCGCAAGTCGGGCGCGATTTCAAGATCTTCAGGACGCTCCTAGGGCGCGTCCGTGGCCCCGGCCGGGGCGGTCCGCAGGATCGTCTCGACGGCCCGATCGATCTCGTCCCCCGTGAGATCGGCCCGGGCGGTCAGCCGCAGTCGGGAGATGCCGTCCGGCACCGACGGCGGCCGGAAGCAGCCCACGGACAGACCCGCCTCGCGGCAGTCGGCGGCCCAGCGCAGTGCCGCCGCGGCCGACGGGGCCCGCACCGACACCACGGCCGCGTCCGGCCGGGCCGCGGTCAGGCCGGACGCGGTGAGCCGCCCGTGCAGCAGGCGGGCCACCTCGCGGGCCTGCCCGGCGCGCTCCGGTTCGCGCCGCAGCAGCCGCAGGCTCGCCAGCGCCGCGCCCGCGGCCGCCGGGGCCAGACCGGTGTCGAAGATGAAGGTCCGGGCCGTGTTGACCAGGTGCCGGATCACCTTGGCGGGGCCGAGTACGGCGCCGCCCTGGCTGCCCAGGGACTTCGAGAGCGTCAGCGTGGCGACCACATCGGGCGCGCCCGCGAGCCCGGCGGCGTGCAGCGCGCCGCGGCCGCCCTCGCCCAGCACGCCCAGGCCGTGGGCGTCGTCCACGACCAGCGCCGCGCCCTCCTCGCGGCAGGCGGCGGCATAGCCGGCGAGCGGCGCCGCGTCCCCGTCGACGGAGAACACCGAGTCGCTGACCAGCAGTGCCCGGCCCTCGTGGGCGGCGAGCGTCTTGAGCGCGGCCTCCGGGTCCGCGTGCGGGACGACCGCGGTCGCGGCGCGGGAGAGCCGGCACCCGTCGACGATGGAGGCGTGGTTCCCGGCGTCGGAGACGACGAGGGTGCCGCGGTCGCTGAGCGCGGTGACGGCCGCGAGGTTGGCCGCGTAGCCGGAGGACAGCACGAGCGCGGCCTCGAAACCGCAGAACTCCGCGAGCTCCCGTTCGAGCTCCCCGTGCAGCTCCGTCGTGCCGGTGACCAGGCGCGATCCGGTGGCCCCGGCGCCCCACCGGGTCGCCGCCGCACAGGCTCCGGCGACCGTCTCCGGGTGCCGCGACAGGCCCAGGTAGTCGTTGCTCGCGAGGTCGAGCAGCGGCGAGTCGGCGGGGCGCGGGCGCAGGGTCCGCACGAGTCCGGCCTGCTCGCGGACCCGCTCCGCGGAGTCGATCCACGCGAACACGTCGTCGTGCTCGCGGTTGTGCTGGGGCATCTGGTCCTCGCGATTTGTCGGCAGTCCACAGGCGTCGCCCGACCCTAACGGCCGATACCCGAGTGTCTTGTGTGGCGATACACACACTCCGTTCCGGCCATGTTGTGCGATCTCTCCTTGGCCGGGAGTGGTCGCGTGGTCCAGGATCGCCCTCATGGATCTGCTGAACACCCTGGTGGACAAGGGACTGCGGCGCGAGCTGCCGACCCGCGAGGAGGCGCTCGCCGTACTGGCGACCTCCGACGACGACCTGCTCGACGTGGTGGCCGCGGCCGGCAAGGTGCGCCGCCGGTGGTTCGGGCGTCGGGTCAAGCTGAACTACCTGGTCAACCTGAAGTCCGGGCTCTGCCCGGAGGACTGCTCGTACTGCTCCCAGCGCCTGGGATCGAAGGCGGACATCCTCAAGTACACCTGGCTGAAGCCGGACGAGGCCTCTAACGCCGCCGCCGCCGGTGTCGCGGGCGGCGCCAAGCGCGTGTGCCTGGTGGCGAGCGGCCGCGGCCCGACGGACCGGGACGTGGAGCGCGTCGGCAAGACCATCGAGGCCATCAAGGAGCAGAACGAGGGCGTCGAGGTCTGCGCCTGCCTGGGCCTGCTGTCGGACGGACAGGCCGAGCGCCTGAAGGCGGCGGGTGCCGACGCCTACAACCACAACCTCAACACGTCCGAGTCGACGTACGGGCAGATCACCAAGACCCACACCTACGCGGACCGCGTCGACACCGTGCAGAAGGCGCACGCCGCCGGCCTGTCCGCCTGCTCCGGCCTGATCGCGGGCATGGGCGAGACGGACGAGGACCTGGTCGACGTCGTCTACTCGCTGCGCGAGCTGGACCCGGACTCGGTGCCGGTCAACTTCCTGATCCCGTTCGAGGGCACCCCGCTGGCCAAGGAGTGGAACCTCACCCCGCAGCGCTGCCTGCGCATCCTCGCGATGGTGCGGTTCGTCTGCCCCGACATCGAGGTCCGGATCGCGGGCGGGCGCGAGGTGCACCTGCGGGCCATGCAGCCGCTGGCGCTGAACCTGGCGAACTCGATCTTCCTCGGCGACTACCTCACCAGTGAGGGCCAGGCCGGCCAGGCCGACCTCGACATGATCGCCGACGCCGGCTTCGAGGTGGAGGGCGCCGGTACGCAGACCCTCCCCGCGCACCGCGCGGACGCCGCCGCGGCGGCCGCCGCCCACGGGCCGTGCGGTTCCGTGGCCGCGGAGGCCGGCTGCGGCTCGGCGTGCGGCGGCTGCTCCGGCCACGCGCAGGAGCCCGCGGCCGAGGCCGAAGCCGAAGCCGAGAGCGTCGTCGAGGCCTCCGTCGAGGGCGGGGCCGATCCGGTCCTGGCCCAGGCGCCGGCCGGCGAGGTGCGCTCCGACCTGGTGGCGGTGCGCCGCCGCGGCGCGGGGACGGACCTCGCCCCCAATGCCTGACCCGTACGTTCCGCTGCCGGCCGCCGAACTCCTCGCGCTGGACCGGCAGCACGTCTGGCACCCGTACGGCCCGATGCCCGGGCGGCAGGAGCCGCTGGTCGTCTCCTCCGCCTCGGGGGTGCGGCTGCGGCTCGCCGAACCCGCACAGGGACGGGACGAGCTGGTCGACGGCATGTCCTCCTGGTGGTCGGCGATCCACGGCTACAACCACCCGGCGCTCAACGGGGCCGCGGCCGACCAGCTCGGCCGCATGTCCCACGTGATGTTCGGCGGGCTCACCCACGAGCCCGCCGTCCGGCTGGCGGCGAAGCTGGTCGAGATCACCCCGGCCGGCCTGGAGCACGTCTTCCTCGCCGACTCGGGCTCCGTCTCGGTCGAGGTCGCGGCGAAGATGTGCCTGCAGTACTGGCGCTCCACCGGCCGGCGGTCCAAGACCCGGCTGATGACCTGGCGGGGCGGCTACCACGGGGACACCTGGACGCCGATGGCCGTCTGCGACCCCGAAGGCGGCATGCACGAGCTGTGGTCGGGCGTCCTGCCGAGCCAGGTCTTCGCGGACGTCCCGCCCGGCGGCTTCACCGCACCGGTGGACCCCGCGTACGTCGACCACCTGCGCTCCCTGATCGCCGCGCACGCCGACGAGCTGGCCGCGGTGATCGTGGAGCCGGTGGTCCAGGGCGCGGGCGGCATGCGCTTCCACAACCCGGGCTACCTGCGGGTCCTGCGCGAGCTGTGCGACGAGTACGACGTCCTTCTCGTCCTGGACGAGATCGCGACGGGCTTCGGCCGCACCGGCGCCCTGTTCGCGGCCGACCACGCCGGGATCACCCCGGACGTGATGTGCCTCGGCAAGGCCCTGACCGGCGGGTACCTGACGCTGGCGGCCACGCTGTGCACGCAACGGGTGGCGGCCGGCATCTCGCGGGGCGAGGTGCCGGTGCTGGCCCACGGGCCGACGTTCATGGGGAACCCGCTCGCCACCGCCGTGGCACTGGCCTCGGTCGAGCTGCTGCTCGGCCAGGACTGGCCGCGCGAGGTCAAGCGCATCGAGGCGGGGCTGCTGGAGGGCCTCGCGCCGGCGCGGGAGCTGCCCGGTGTCCGGGACGTGCGCGTGCTGGGCGCGATCGGCGTGGTCCAGCTGGACCACGAGGTGGACATGGCGGCGGCGACGGCGGCCGCGGTCCGCGAGGGCGTGTGGCTGCGCCCGTTCCGCGACCTGGTCTACACGATGCCGCCGTTCGTGACGGACGACGCCGACATGGCCCGGATCTGCCGCGCGGTGTGCGCGGCCGCGGAGGTGGGCTGAGATGTCCGTGATCATGGTGTCCGGAACGGGCACCGAGATCGGCAAGACCGTCGTCACCTCGGCGATCGCCGCGGCCGCTGCGGCCGCCGGCCGGTCGGTGGCGGTGCTCAAGCCCGCGCAGACCGGCCTGCCGCCCGGGGTGCCGGGCGACGCGGCCGATGCGGTCCGGCTGGCCGGGCCGTCCGTCACCGCCGTGGAACTGGCCCGCTATCCGGAGCCGTTGGCCCCGGACACGGCGGCGCGCCGGGCGGGTCTGCCGACGCTCTCCCCGGCCGAGATCGCGGAGGCCGCGGACGGGCTCGCCGCCTCCCACGACTTGGTCCTGGTCGAGGGAGCGGGCGGCCTCCTGGTCCGCTTCGACGAGGCGGGGCACACCCTCGCCGACGCGGCGCGGCTGCTCGACGCCCCGGTGCTGGTGGTCGCTCCACCGGCCCTCGGGACGCTGAACTCCACGACCCTGACCGCCGAGGCGCTGCGGGCCCGCGGGCTGGCCTCGCCCGGCGTGGTCATCGGCAGCTGGCCCGCCGCCCCCGACCTGGCCTGCCGCTGCAACCTGGCGGACCTGCCGGCCTCGTCCGGACTGCCGCTGCTCGGCGCGGTCCCGGAGGGCTCCGGAGCGCTGGCCCCGGAGGAGTTCCGGGCCGCGGCCCCGGCCTGGCTGCACCCGTCGCTGTCGGGCACGTGGTCGGCGGAGTCCTTCCTGGCGGCCTGGCCGGCCGGGTAGGACCGGTCCCCGGTCCCCGCCCGCGGTTCCCGTCGCGCCGCGCACCGCGGCTCCGAGCGCCCCGTCCCCGGGTTCCCCGGACGGGGCGCTCCGCGTTTCAGCCGGCGAGCGGCTTGACCCAGCGGGTCCAGGGGTCCTGGGGGTGGTACCCGGCCGCGTCCCACGCCGCGTGCGCCCGCTCGTTGCGGTCGAGCACCATCGCGTCGGCACGTCGTCCCCCGAGCGCCGCGAACCGCTCCTCGGCGGCCGCCAGCAGGGCCGAGGCGATGCCCCGGCGGCGGTGGTCCGGGTGCACGGCGAGCCGGTAGAGGTGGCAGCGCCAACCGTCGAACCCGGCGACCACGGTGCCGACCAGCTCCCCGTCGCGGCGGGCGAGGAGCAGCGCGTGCGGGTCGCGGGCGTGGAGCCGGCCGATGCCGGCGAGGTCGTCGCTGATGCTGGTCCCCTCGGCGGCGGTCTTCCAGAAGTCGAGCACGGCCGCGAGGTCGACGGTCGAGGCCGGGCCGATATGAAGATCACTCATGTTCGGGATCCCATCACCGGCGGTCACTCCACCAAAAGGATGACGCCCTCACTTTGCCTTTCCTTTACCATGGTGGGCATCCGGCCGAACTCCCGACGAGACCCCGCGAAAGGTGTGAGCGTCCACCGATGGACGAGCCCCCCAGTGACCGACACCGCCGTACCCGACACCGCGCGCTGCCCCTCCTCCTGGCCGATCCTGGGACGGAGGTGACGGACCGATGACCGAAGTGCTCCTGCTCGTCGTGGCGCTGCTGCTCTGCCTTGCCTGCGGGGTGTTCGTCGCGGCCGAGTTCTCCCTGACCACCGTCGAGCGCAGCGAGCTGGAACGGGCCGTCGAGCGCGGCGAGCGGGGCGCGGAGAGCGCCCTGGCCGCCGTCCGCAGCCTGACCTTCCAGCTCTCCGGCGCCCAGCTCGGCATCACCGTGACCGGCCTGATCATCGGCATGATCGCCAAGCCGTCGATCGCCGCCTTGCTCCAGGGCCCGTTCGAGGCCATGGGCCTGTCGGCCTCCGCCGCCTCCTCGACCGCTCTGGTCCTCGGCACCGTCCTGTCGACGGTGGTCCTGATGGTCGTCGGCGAGCTGGTGCCCAAGAACTGGGCGATCTCCTCCCCCCTGGCCATCGCCAAGCGGGTCGCGACCATGCAGCGGGTCTTCAGCCGGGCGTTCCGCCCGTTCATCAGCCATCTCAACAGCACCGCGAACCACCTGGTCCGCCGGCTCGGCCTGGAGCCGGCCGAGGAGCTCGCCTCCGCGCGCTCCCCGCAGGAACTGGTGGCCCTGGCCCGGCACTCCGCCAAGGCCGGCGCCCTGGAGCGGGACACCGCCGAACGCTTCGTACGGACCCTGAACCTCGCGGACCTGACCGCGGAGAACGTCATGACCCCCCGCGTCCAGGTCACCGCGCTCGACGTGCAGACCACCGCGGAGGACGTGGCCAACGCGACCATGGCGACCGGCCTGTCGCGCTTCCCGGTCTACCGCGGCAGCCTCGACACCGTCGTCGGCACCGTCCACATCAAGGACGTCCTGGCCCTGCCGGCCGAGGCACGCCACCGCCACCCGGTGGCACAGCTGCTGCGCCCGCCGCTGTTCGTACCGGAGTCGCTGACCGTGGACCGGCTGCTCGACCGGCTGTCCGGCAAGCAGACCATGGCCGTCGTCATAGACGAGTACGGCGGCACCGCCGGCGTGGCCACGCTGGAGGACATCATGGAGGAGGTCGTCGGCGAGGTGCACGACGAGCACGACCCGCTCGAGACCCCCGACCTGGCCCCGGCCGGCACCGACACCTCCGGGCGGGCGCTCTACTCCGCCGACGGTGCCGCGCGCACCGACCAGCTCCGGCAGATCGGGCTGCGCGTCCCGGACGGCCCGTACGAGACCCTGGCCGGGCTGATGGCGACCGCGCTCGGCCGGATCCCGGTCGTCGGCGACCGGGTGGACCTGGAGGGCTGGCAGCTCGACGTGGTCGACGCCAGCGGTCGCCGGGCCGCCCGCGTGCTGCTGCACGCTCCGGCCGGACCCCGGCAGGACCAGGGCGGGGAGGCCCACCGATGACGGCGCTGCAACTGCTGATCGGCCTGGCGACCCTGGTCGTCAACGCCTTCTTCGTCGGCGCGGAGTTCGCGCTGATCTCGGTCCGGCGCAGCCAGATCGAACCGTACGCCGAGCAGGGCGACCGGCGGGCCCGCTCCGTGCTGTGGGGCCTGGAGCACGTCTCCGCCCTGATGGCGGCGGCGCAGCTGGGCATCACCCTGTGCACCCTGGTGCTGGGCGTGGTGGCCGAGCCGGCCATCGCCCACCTGCTGACCCCGCTGTTCGACCTCGTGGGCGTACCGCACGGGCTGACGCACGTCATCTCGTTCACGGTGGCGCTGACGCTCGCGACGTACCTGCACATGCTCTTCGGCGAGATGGTGCCGAAGAACGTGGCCCTGTCCGAGCCGGTGCGCACCGCGCTGCTGCTGGGCCCGCCGCTGGTCGCGGCCACCCGGGCACTGCGCCCGGTGATCTTCGCGGTGAACGCCTTCGCCAACACGCTGCTGAAGCTGCTGCGGGTCGACGCGAAGAACGAGATCTCCGCGACGTTCTCCGACGACGAGCTCGCGCGGATCGTGAAGGACTCCAGCGAGGCGGGGCTCATCGACGACCGGGCCAGCGAGCGGCTGCACGACGCCCTGGAGCTGGGCCGGCGGCCCGTCACCGACGTGGTGCTTCCCTCCGAGCGGGTCGTCGCGGCCCGGACGGGCCTCACGCCGGCCGGGCTGGAGCGGCTCTCGGCCTCGTCCGGCTACTCCCGCTTCCCGGTGCTCGACGAGCAGTCGAAGATCCTGGGGTACCTGCACGTCAAGGACGCCCTGGACGCGGACGGGCCGGAGCGGGAGGAGCCCTTCCCGGTCTCGGCGCTGCGGCCGATCGCACAGATCCGGGCGGAGACCCCGCTGGACGACGTGCTCACCGCGATGCGGCGCAGCCGGACGCACCTGGCGGCGGTCCTCGGACCGGACGGGACGATGGCGGGGCTGGTGACGATGGAGGACGTGCTGCGCGAGCTGTTCGGGCGCCCGGCCTCCACCTGATCCGTACCGCGCGGTAGCATCGCTGCGCCATGGGGATCAATGCGTCTTACACCAGTTTTGTCGCGGTCGGCGACTCCTTCACCGAGGGCATGTCCGACCTGCAGCCGGACGGCTCCTACCGGGGCTGGGCCGACCTGCTGGCGGCCCGGCTCGCCGCGCGCGAGCCGGGCTTCCGCTACGCCAACCTCGCGGTCCGCGGGAAGCTGATCGGGCAGATCGCCACGGACCAGGCCCCCCTGGCGGCTGCGATGCGCGCCGACGTGGTGACCCTGGTGGGCGGGCTGAACGACGCCCTGCGGCCCAAGGTCGACATGGGCCGGGTCCGCGGGCACCTGGAGGAGGCCGTCGGCCTGCTGGCACCCTCCTGCACGACGCTGGTGCTGATGCGCTCGCCCGGGCGGAACGGCCCGGTGATGGAACGCTTCCGGCCCCGGATGGAAGAGCTCTTCGGCTTCGTCGAGGAGCTCGCCTCCCGGCACGGCGCCCTCGTGGTCGACCTGTACGGGGCCCCGGTGCTCGGCGACCCGCGGCTGTGGGACGTGGACCGGCTGCACCTGACGCCCGAGGGCCACCGGCGGGTGGCCGAGGCGGTCTGGCAGACTCTGGGACTGCCGCCGGAGGAGGACTGGCGCGCCGCCCTGCCTCCCGCCGAGCGGCCGGGCTGGGGCGAGCGCCGCTCCCAGGACCTGAGCTTCGCCCGGCAGCACCTGCTGCCGTGGATCGGGCGCCGGCTGACGGGCCGCTCCTCCGGGGACGGCCGCCCGGCCAAGCGCCCGGAGCTGCTGCCGTACGGGGCCTGCGCGGGAGAGCGGCTCTCGTAGCAAGGCACAATCCGGGGCGGGGGTCCGACCTGCGCAATCGCACAGCAGCGACCCCAGTAGAATCCCTACACGTGACAGCCAAGCCCCGCATCCCCAATGTCCTGGCCGGCCGCTACGCTTCCCCGGAGCTCGCCGTCCTGTGGTCCCCCGAGTACAAGGTGACGCTGGAGCGGCGGCTGTGGCTCGCCGTGCTGCGCGCCCAGAAGGACCTCGGCATCGAGGTTCCCGACGCCGCCCTCGCCGACTACGAGCGCGTCCTGGAGACCGTCGACCTCGCCTCGATCGCCGAGCGCGAGAAGGTCACCCGGCACGACGTGAAGGCCCGCATCGAGGAGTTCAACGCCCTCGCCGGCCACGAGCACGTCCACAAGGGCATGACCTCCCGCGACCTCACCGAGAACGTCGAGCAGCTGCAGATCCGGCTCTCCCTGGAGCTGGCCCGCGACCGCGCGGTCGCCGTTCTCGCCCGCCTCGGCAAGCTGGCGGGCGAGCACGCCGAGCTGGTCATGGCCGGCCGCTCCCACAACGTGGCCGCGCAGGCGACCACCCTCGGCAAGCGGTTCGCCACCGCGGCCGACGAGCTGCTGGTCGCCTTCGACCGGCTGGAGGACCTGATCGGCCGCTACCCGCTGCGCGGGATCAAGGGCCCGGTCGGCACCGCCCAGGACATGCTCGACCTGCTCGGCGGCGACGCTGCCAAGCTCGCCGACCTGGAGCAGCGGATCGCCGACCACCTCGGCTTCGCCCAGGCCTTCACCTCCGTCGGCCAGGTCTACCCGCGCTCGCTCGACTACGACGTGGTCACCGCCCTCGTGCAGCTGGCCGCCGCCCCGTCGTCCATCGCGAAGACGATCCGCCTGATGGCCGGCCACGAGCTCGTCACCGAGGGCTTCAAGCCGGGCCAGGTCGGCTCTTCCGCGATGCCGCACAAGATGAACACCCGCTCCTGCGAGCGCGTGAACGGCCTCATGGTCATCCTCCGCGGCTACGCCTCGATGACGGGCGAGCTGGCCGGCGACCAGTGGAACGAGGGCGACGTCTCCTGCTCCGTGGTCCGCCGGGTGGCGCTGCCGGACGCGTTCTTCGCCTTCGACGGCCTGCTGGAGACCTTCCTGACGGTCCTCGACGAGTTCGGCGCCTTCCCGGCCGTCGTGGCCCGCGAGCTCGACCGCTACCTGCCGTTCCTGGCCACCACCAAGGTCCTGATGGGCGCGGTGCGGGCCGGCGTGGGCCGCGAGGTCGCCCACGAGATCATCAAGGAGCACGCGGTGGCCTCCGCGCTCGCGATGCGCGAGCAGGGTGCCGAGCGCAACGAGCTGCTGGACAAGCTGGCCGCCGACGAGCGGATGCCGCTGGACCGGGCCCAGCTGGACGCCCTGATGGCCGACAAGCTGTCCTTCACGGGCGCAGCCGGCAGCCAGGTCTCGACGGTGGTCTCCCGCATCGAGGCCATCGCCAAGCAGTACCCGGAGGCCGCCGGGTACGCGCCGGGGTCGATCCTCTGACCCGCGCCGATCTCGAAGCCGCCCGCGACCGCCTCGTCCCCGACGTGGTCGCGGGCGGTCTGCGCGTGTTGTTCTGCGGGATCAACCCGAGCCTCCTCTCCGCCGCGACCGGGCACCACTTCGCCCGTCCCGGCAACCGCTTCTGGCCCGTCCTGCACCTGGCCGGTTTCACCCCGCGCCGTCTGGCCCCGGCCGAGCAGGAGGAGCTGCTGACCTACCGCCTCGGCATCACCAACGTCGTCGCCCGCGCCTCGGCCCGCGCCGACGAGCTGAGCACCGAGGAGCTGATCGAGGGCGGCCGCATCCTCCGGGCCAAGGTGGAGCGCCTGCGCCCCCGCTGGCTGGCCGTAGCAGGCGTGACCGCCTACCGGACAGCCTTCGGGGAGAAGCGGGCCGCCATAGGCCCGCAGGACCGGACCATCGGCGACACCCGCATCTGGGCCCTCCCCAACCCCAGCGGTCTCAACGCCCACTGGACCGCGGGGACCATGGCCCGGGAGTACGCCCGCCTCCGCGAGGCCGCCGAGTCCGAGCCGGACGTCTAGGGCGGGTCGATCACGGTGACCGCGGCCATCAGCTGCGGCGAGTGGTCGGCCCCCCACCGGGCCGTGTACAGGGCGACCCAGCGGTCCCCGGCCCGCCACAGGTGCAGGTGGTCGCTGGTGTGCCCGATCTCCTGCCAGGGCTCCGGCACCTCCTCGTGCCCGTCGCGCAGGACCAGTCCGGCAAGGCTGAAGGTGTCGGGTCTCCCCCACCGCTCCTCCAGCCGCTGGGTCAGGGCCTCGTACTCGGCGACCACCTGGTCCTCGTGCGCCGCGCGGTCGGCCGCGTCCTCGTCCCCGTACCACCGGCTCCCGCCCAGCTCGGCGAGGTGGTACCCCGGTCCGCTCGTCCCCACGTCCGACCGGCCGCGCTCGGCGGGGAAATCCCTGGCCCGCAGCCGGTCGATCGTCTCGAGATGCTGTGCCGTGGTCATGTCGTCAGTATTCCGGCGACCACTGACAACTGGCCTTCCGTCACGAACGTCAGGCGTCGCGTCGCCGAACCGCCAGCCAGCCGCCGGTCAGGGCAGCGCCCGTCCACAGCGCCATCACGCCCAGGCCGGTCCACGGGCCCAGCTCGCCCCACGGCTCGACGCGCATCACCATCTGACCCGCGCGGTCCGGCAGGTACTGGGCGGCCCCGCCCGCGACGTCGCCCACGACGAAGGAGATGACCAGGATGAAGGGTATGAGCACGCTGAGGGTCGCGGCAGCGCTGCGGAACACGGCCGTGAGGCCGGCGGCGAACAGGGACATCAGGGTCAGGTAGAGCCCGCAGCCGATGACGGCGCGGAGCGCGCCCTCGTCCCCCAGGCCGATGGCGTACTGGCCCATGAAGGCCTGGCCGCCGAGGAAGGTCGCGAAAGCAGTCGCCTCACCGACCAGGAAGGAGAGCCCGCCCACCGTGAGCAGCTTCGTGAGGTAGAAGCGGGCGCGGTTCGGCACCGAGGTCAGGGTGATCCGCAGGGCGTTGTTGTGGAACTCGCTCGAGAAGGCGTTCGCGCCGAACGCGATGGCCGCCGTCTGTCCGAAGAGGAGGCCGTAGAAGGCGGCGAACATCGGGTCGGATCCCATGCTGCCTTCCTCGGCGGTCCCGATGGCGGCAGCGGTCAGCATCTGGACGCCGGTGACGGCCACGAAGGTCGCGACGAGCGGCCCGAAGGTGCTGCGCAGCGAACGTATCTTGATCCATTCGGCGTGCAGGGCGGCTCGGGTGGGCAGGGCGGTGGTGGACATGGCGCGTATTCCTCCGGTCGTGGTCAGTGGGTGGCGGCGAACTCGCCGTGGTCGGCGGTGAGGTCGAGGTAGGCCTGCTCCAGCGAGGCCCGCTCGTCGGAGAGTTCGAGCATCGGGATGCCCTCGCGGGCGGCGAGGGCGCCGAGCCGCTCGGCCTGCATCCCGTCGACGGTCCAGCGGCCGTCGGCGGCCTCGGTCAGCTGGAAGCCGTCCCGGGCGAGGGTGGCGCGCAGACGGATCGGGTCGGAGGTGCGCAGCCGCACCCGGGGGGTGCTCCGCGCGTCGATGAAATCCTCCATCGACGTGTCGGCGAGGAGCCTGCCGCGGCCCAGGACGACCAGGTGGTCGACGAAGGAGGCGGTCTCCGACATCAGGTGGCTGGACACCAGGACCGTCCGCCCTTCGCGGGCGAGGCCGCGCATCAGCTCGCGGATCCAGATGATGCCCTCGGGGTCCAGGCCGTTGGTGGGCTCGTCCAGCAGCAGGACGCCGGGGTCGCCGAGCAGGGCGGCGGCTATGCCCAGGCGCTGCCGCATCCCCAGGGAGTAGGTCTTGATCCGCCGCTTCGCGGCGGACGCGATGCCGGCCTGCTCCATGACCTCGTCCACCCGGCGCACCGGGATGCCGTTGCTCACGGCCAGGGAGAGCAGGTGGTCCCGGGCGGTGCGGCCGCCGTGGGCGGCTTGGGCGTCCAGCAGTGCGCCGACGTGGAGCAGTGGCTGCTGGAGGTCGGTGAAGCGGCGGCCGCCGATGGTGGCGGTTCCGGAGGTGGCCCGGTCCAGTCCGAGCAGGAGCCGCAACGTGGTGGACTTGCCGGCACCGTTGGGGCCCAGGAAGCCGGTGACCCGGCCGGGCAGGACGTCGAAGGTGAGGTGGTCCACGGCCCTGGTCCTGCCGTATTCCTTGGTCAGTTGACGGATCTCGATGCGGTTCATGGCTCAAGGTTCGCCGTCGGCCCCGCTCCCTCTCTTCCCCCGCGCGGGGGGATCGTCTCCCCCGTGCGGGGGAGACGGTCGTGATCGTCCTGCTGTCACGATGGGGGCATGCACCGATTGATCACAGCGCCCCTGCGACCACTGACGTACAAGCGTTGGCTGCACCTGTGCGTGCCCGTGCTGCTGGTGGCGGTGTGGATGTTCATAGAGGACCAGATCCCGTGGGCTCCCGCTCTGATCATCGCCCCGTTCGGTCTCGTCCCCTGGATGCGGACGGCGGAGGGACTCCAGGCGCAGTTCCTGCTCACCCCGTACGACCGCGGGTCCGAGGAGAGCGCCATATCCACGGTTGCCTCGAAGCGCTGGGGCGACCGCTGGCGGACCGTGTTGTGGCTGGAGATACGGCTGGCGCTGGGGTTCGTGGCCATGTTCGCCACGGTGTGGTTGCCGGCGTTCACCGTCGAGTTGCTCACCACTGCGTTCGGCTATCCGATACGCGGGGACATCATGCTGCCGGTGGTGCCGCCGCCGTGGCTGGCCGCCGTGCTCACTCCGCTGCCGCTGGTCGTGCTGTTCGTGACCGTGTTCCTGATGGGCGAGCTGATCACGGCCATCGCGACCCGGCTGTTGGGGCCTTCGTCTGCAGAGCGGCTGTCCGTGCTGGAGGAGCGGACCGAGCGGCTGCTGGAGCGGACCCGGATCGCGCGCGAGCTGCACGACACGATCGGGCACGCGCTGACCGTGGCCGTGGTCCAGGCCGGGGCGGCGCGGGCGGCCGGCGATCCGGCTTTCACCGAGCGGGCGTTGACCGCGATCGAGGAGACCGGCCGGACGGCTCTCGAGGACCTGGACCGGGTCCTGGCGGTACTTCGGGACTCCGGCCCGCGGCCCTCGCAGCGGCCGACGCTCGCGGACGCGGACCGGCTGCTGGATTCGACCCGGGCCTCCGGGGCCGAGGTGGACGCCCGGCTGAGTGGTCCGCTGGAGTCGTTGCCCGGGCCCGTCACCCGGGAGGCGTACCGGATCCTGCAGGAGGCGCTCACGAACGTGTTGCGGCACTGCGGTCCGGTCCCGGTCGAGGTGCGGGTGGAAGTGACCGGAGGAAAGCTGGAATTGGAGGTGTCGAATCCGTTGCCCGAGGGGCAGGGTTCCCCCGGCGGAGGCAGCGGCAGCGGTCTGCGCGGCATGCAGGAGCGGGCCGCGCTGCTCGGCGGCGCGGCCGAGTCCGGTCCGTACGAGGGGAGATGGCGGGTGCGCGCCCGGCTTCCTCTCAGCACATAAGCTGAACGGATGCCGGTTACCGTACTGCTCGTCGACGACGAACCCCTGGTGCGCGCGGGTCTGCGCGCCGTTCTCGATGCCCAGCCCGACATCGAGGTGGTCGGCGAGGCCGCCGACGGGGCGGCCGTGGTCCCGCTGGTCCGCCAACTGCGGCCGGACGTGGTGGCCATGGACGTGCGGATGCCGCTGCTGGACGGGATCGAGGCGACCAAGGCGGTGCTGAAGAGCGTCGACGAGCCGCCGAAGATCCTGGTGGTCACCACCTTCGAGAACGACGAGTACGTGTACCGGGCGCTGCGGGCGGGCGCGGACGGCTTCCTGCTGAAGCGGGCCCGCCCGTCGGAGATCGTGCACGCGGTGCGGCTGATCGCGGAGGGGGAGACGCTGCTCTTCCCGACCGCGGTGCGGTCGCTGGCCGCGGAGTACGGGAGCACCGGGGCGCGGGCCCGGCTGGAGCGGGCCGCGCTGACCGAGCGGGAGGAGGCGGTGCTGCGGCTGATGGCGCGGGGGCTGACCAACGCGGAGATCGCGGCCGAGATGTTCGTGGGGACCGAGACCGTGAAGTCCCATGTGAGCGCGGTGCTGTCGAAGCTCGGCGCGCGGGACCGGACCCAGGCGGTGATCGCGGCGTACGAGTCGGGCTTCGTCGTCCCGACCTGACCGACCACCGCCGACCACCGCCGACGCCAAGGGCCGCCAAGGACCACCCCGCACCGCCCCGGAGCGCCCCGGACCGGCGGGGGCGCATCTCGCTGCCGCGGCGGGTGCGCAGTACGATCCGGCTGACAGGCTCGCCAGCTGGGAGGACAGACGTTGGGGCAGCTGACCGGCGGAGACCCCTCTCTGCTCCGGCGGATCAATTCGGCCGTGGTGCTGCGCGCACTGCGCGCCGCCCAGTCGCCGACCCTCACCGACCTCACTCGGGTGACCGGGCTGTCCCGGCCGACCGTCGAGGGCGTCGTGGAGGGTCTGATCGGTACCGGACTGGTCGTCGAGGCCGACGCGGACGGGGGTGCCCGTCGCCAGGGGCGGCCGGCCCGCCGCTTCAGGTTCCGGGCCGAGGCCGGGCACCTGCTCGGCATCGAGATCGGCTCCCACCGGATCGCGGTGCTGCTGTCCGGGCTGGACGGGCGGGTGATCGGTGCCGGGACCAAGGACGTCGCCGAGACGGCGTCCGCCGACGAGCGGCTGGAGCGCGTCCGGGCGGCGGTGGCCGATCTGCTGCGCCGGGCCGGCGTACCCCGGGACTCCCTGCGGGCCGTCGGGGTCGGCAGCCCCGGCATCGTCGAGGCGGACGGCACGGTCCGCCTGGGCACGGCCCTGCCCGGCTGGACCGGACTGCCGCTCGGGGACCGGCTGCGGCGCTCCTTCCGCTGCCCGGTCCAGGTGGAGAACGACGCCAACGCGGCGGCCCTCGCCGAGCACTGGAAGGGGGCCGCGCAGGACGCCGACGACATGGTGTTCGTGATGGCCGGCCTCAGCCCGGGGGCCGGCTCGCTGATCGGCGGCCGGCTGCACCGCGGCTTCGGCGGGGCCGCCGGCGAGATCGGTGCGCTCCACCTGCTGGGCCGCGAGGCCACGCCCGAGCGGCTGCTGTCCACCACGGGCGAACCGTTGCACCCGCTGGACGAGCAGGCCGTGGCGGAGGTCTTCGCGATGGCCGGGCGGGGCGACGAGCAGGCCGTGGCCGCAGTGGAACGGTTCATCCAGCGCCTGGTGCACGACGTGGCGGCCCTGGTCCTGGCGATGGACCCGGAACTGGTGGTGGTCGGCGGCTGGGCGGCCGGCCTGGACGGGGTCCTGGACCCGCTGCGCCGGGAGCTGGAGCGCTACTGCCTGCGTCCCCCACGGGTGGCCCAGTCCCTGCTCGGCGAGGCGGCGGTGGCCACCGGGGCGCTGCGGCTGGCGCTGGACCAGGTGGAGGCGGAGCTCTTCGCCGTGGAGATGACGGTCACCGCCCGCCGCCGCTGAGCCGCGCCCCGCCCGACCCCGGCCCCGCCCGGGCTCGGGCCCGCCCGCCCGCCTCATGCGTACGGCCCCCTCCGGCGGGTGCCGGGCTTGGGTTCTAACGGTCCTCGCAACACCCGCGATCTGTGGGAGTTGCGAGGACCGTGGGCGTTGAGCGGGTTGATCTTGCGGGGCTGAGGGAGCG